>CAYIBO010000026.1:0-14064 GCA_964361545.1 uncultured Candidatus Bathyarchaeia archaeon | reverse complement strand
GGAGGACCCAGAGCCAAGCTAATAGTCGTAGTCGCCCGAGACACCACCGTCCTCCGCCGAAAAGGCCAGAAACCCGTCATGCCAGAAGGCCAGCGCAGGGAAATGGTGGCAGCCCTGAAGCCGGTGTACCAGGCAATACTCGGGCGTGAGGAAGTTGACTTTCTTGGAATGCTGCGTCAGGTTCAGCCCCACATAGTCTGCGTAGGACACGACCAGAAAGACATCAAGACGGCAGTTGAGAAGATCGTCCGGGACGCACGCTTACGCATTAGGGTCCTTCAGATAGCCCGGTTTGGGCCAGCGGGGTTCGATAGCAGCACCAGTCTCAAGAAACGAGTGGCAAGAAGCCTGAGCAGAAGGTACTAGGACCCGAGAGTAACCCTCACTCGGACAATATCCCCGTCCTTCAGCTTCAACTGTTTTCTCAACGATTGCGGTGCAATAAGCTCCACCACGTCCTCCCCGTAGTGAGCCCGTATGGGCAGAATTATCGCCGACGGGTACCTCTCGTTCACCACCGCCTTGTAGCATTTGGCGGGTCCATAGCTTCTTTTCGCGTTCGCAAAACCTTCAACGTATAAGAACGGATAACTCTCCAGCAGCCTTCGACCATTCAAGTCCTCCTTCTTGACCCGGAGGTTCAAGGTGCCCGGGTAAGGGTCGAAACCAAGCTTTGACCGGAACTGCTTCCTATACCCCTCCAGACTCATGTAATAGGAACCCTCGACGAGGCCAGAGAACACGACGCCGTTTATGACCAGCTCCTCCCTAGGAGCCTCGAACACCTGCTTCAGAATCTGGTACATGCCGCTAAGGTGTTGCAATCCCTCCCCGGTGATCCGGACCCTCTGGTTACGGCCCTCCCTGGCTCGGGTAATCAAGCCCAGTTTCTCCATCTCGATCAGCCGGCGGGAAGCGGTCTGCTGAGACGCACCAATGCCCTTGGCCACGTCCACAGTGCTGCAGAGAACCTCCTTCTCACGAGCACCAAGCTCTGCAAGCTTGTACAGCGCGAGAAGGTGGGAGGGCTTCAATTCTGAAGGTTTCTCCTCAGACGCAGGGCTTCCAGATGAGCGGTTCTTAAAGGGGCGGGATAACTCTCCACCAGAGAACTCCTAACAGCGTCGAAAGCGTCAGCAAGACTGACCTTGTGCCCGACGCTGACAAACAGGGGTCTGTTTCGATCCGATTCCAGGACCCTTCCGAGAACGGTCCCGTCTGGGTCGACTATCTCTCCCTTCCTGACACCACCGTACAAGTTAGACTTTGCAACTCCGGCAGTTGGCTTGTTCAATGCCAATCCAACATGGCATGCTAGCCCAAAACGTCTCGGATGGGCCCTGCCATGCCCTTCCACAAGAAACATGTCAGGGCTGCTTCGAAGCCTCTCTGCCGCTGCGACAACCAAGGGTCCTTCGCGGAACGCTAGCAGACCGGGCATGTAGTCTACACTGACCAGCTTCATTGAGTGACCAACTTCGACCAGCGAAGATTCCTGCAGGTCCCAGACCGCTGCCACTCCAACACCCCAATCTTCTTTGTAGGCCGCGTCAAGGCCGCACAATAGCCGAGGCCTGAATCCGTAAGGACTCTCTTCCCGCACTAGCAAGGAAAGCTGCTGTTGCTTCGCAGTCGCAGATTCTACATCCTTGAACACGAAAAGCTCTTTCCGGTTCAATCCCTGGAGCGGCTTCCAAGCCGATTTTCCAGACGACTGAGCGCCTTCTCCAAGGAATAACGCCTCACCTCAGTTACAACATCCCCCCGAGTCGTCTCAATAATCCGCCGAGCCGAGTCCATCTTCACCCTGAAAGTAGGCACGATCGCTGTATGCTCAAGGCTCTGAAGGTCCTCGTAAATGCCCTCCATCAATTCCAGCAACTTCTCGGCGTTCTCCACCTGGCCCTTGCGAAGAGAGTTCAAGGTCATCCGCCGAAACTCTCCTACTACATCCAGCAATCCGAGCACATAGCTCCTAGGGTCGCTCCTCACCTCCTTGAGCGCCGGAATCTTCTTTCGTTCCACATAGGTGCGGAGGGTCGTGGCTTCGACGAACTCTTGAAACGCCACGATGACGCCTTGCGAGGCTCTCAGCTCTGCATAATCGCGACACAGTTCGTCGATTTTCGCCAGAGCCTTCTCCACCTGTTGCAGAGACGTGGAAGCTGTTTTCAAATCGCCCCTGTGGATTTCCAATATCGAGGACCCTGAAAGGCGGGTCGCGACCCGGGAGAGGTTCAGGATCTCCTCTCTGACCTCATCAAAGCGGGCCAGATTCCTCTGTATGAAGTCCAAATCCTTTCTGGTCAACAACAGCGTTCAGAACCTCCGGTGCTGGGCTCAGCTATAACAGAATTTGTGTCCGAGGAAAGCGTAGGAGGACTTGGAGCTAGCCGAATTTCAGAGACTCTTCCTTCATCCCCTGAGGAGTAATAATCATGAGATCGATGCCGTCTCCACTGGATATGTCCCGGGCTAGTGCTGACTTTATGGCCCGCATAATGATGGGTTTGGCCTCCTCGACGGAGAGCCCGTCCCTGTATTCCGACTCCAAGACCCCCATGGCAATCTCCGCTCCGGTCCCAACTGACGCAAACTTGTCCTCTAGCACTGAGCCAATGGGGTCCAAGACGTAGAGGCCAGGCTTTCCATCATCCATACCTCCGATTATCGTCTGGGCCAGATATGGGAATAGTCGGCGGCTGGAAAGAAGGTTCGCAAGAAGTTTCGCAGCGTTCTTGACGGTCCCCTTTCTGGTCCTCTCAAACTCGTACAAGTTCATGTAAGCTAGCGTCTCTCGGGCGAGGACTTGCATGTCGCCTATGATCCCAGCGCACGCAACGCCGATATGGTCTGTGATCTTGAACACTTTCTTGGCCACCTTGCTCATTACAAAGGTGCCGTAAGAGTAACGTCGTTCCGAGGCAAGTAAGACCCCATCTCTGCACACTAGGCCGACGGTGGTTGCCCCGGGCATGTAGGGTTCATCGCTCATAACTTGCGCCCAAAATCCGCCACCTTATCCGTCTTGCTATAAAGCTACCGTCGCAAGCATCAAGCTGGAATTTCAGGCAAACTGGGACATCAACCATGGGCGAGCATCCGCTGAGGCGACTTCTGTCCAGCATATTGAGAGGCAGCAGGGACCCGGCGAAGTATGAGCTTGCCTACACCCATCGAGGAGCGCAAGATGATACTGCAAGAATGAAGGTCTCTGAGATCGAGCACCTAGGGAAGGGCTGGTTCCTCCTCAGCGACGGTGAAACCCAGATTCCCTTTCACAGAATACTCTACGTTAGGGACGAGGAACGACAAGTGACCCTGTGGGAGAAGAGGAAGAAGAGCCCCTAAGACCGAGACCCTCAGTCCGCAACCTGCCCTTGGTCCCAAGCTCTCCTTCGACCTCGAACCTCACTCCTGCCAACCACTCCGCCACCTTCAGGTTGGTCAGAGTATGCTGCGTTATCTGGGACACGGACACTTCGGAATTTCCATCAGCCAGAGCCAAATATGGAATGATCATGTCTCCCATGTGCCTGTCGAGAAAAGCTCCCGATTCAATCTCCTCAACCAATCTGCCGGCTGCCTCCTCGCCGACCTCCTCCGCCGGCTTTCCTCTTTCTCCCAGACTGTCCGCTCCAAGAATCGCTCCCCCACGGGTCTCTGCGTAGAGAACTAGGCCGCTTCCCGCACCGAGGTTCGACTTTGCTTCAGAATAGTCGATGACGATATCGGGTTCAGGTAGCCCTTTCCCGCTGAGGGCTTTTCGAGCAGCCTGTGACTGTCGTTCAGCAACATGCCTGTGAAGCCCTACTGCATGACTCACACCACGAATCCTCACAACCGCGCCTGAGTCTATCCCAGTTATCGGCTTGAAACTTTCAACTGGAGTGGTTGCTACGCGAACTTGCCCCCCGCCCCGAGGATAATGGCCTCTTCGAAGAACCTCCAGCTGGCAAGTATTTCCAAGCTTTCCGAGAACAGGTAGGGCTACATGAATGAAGTAGTCTATGGGAGGGCTCCACTTCACATCAGTACCACCGATGATTTCAACCTCCACCCTACCGGGAGAATATGCTAGTAACGGCATCAGGATCTGAAGCACGAGAGTGATGCTGCCCGCTGTGCCTACGTCGAAACGAAACCGTCCGGTCCTCAGCTTGGAGGGTTTGAAGATGAGTTCGGTTGAGCCGACCTCTGAACCCTTCAGTTGGGCATTGCACATCTCAGCAGCCGCTCTGACACCAGTGAGATGCTGCGGCTTGAGACCTGGTTGCGACCGTCCAGCCCGAATGTTGAAAATTCTGACCTCTCTGCCCAGAACCCCTCCGAGAGACACCGCTGTTCGAAGAATCTGGCCTCCGCCCTCGCCATAACTACCGTCTACCTCGATCATTTTTCACCCTGGCTTGAGTGCCCAATGTTTTAAAGAGAACAGGCGGTTTGCAGAATCCGACCTTCAAATTGAACGGCTTAGGACTAGCCTTTGCGGCCAAAGACAAGACATGGTTCGCCGTACTCGTCGACGACCAAGACTGCTTGGTCGCTTCAGCTTTCTCTGACGACCGACGAGTAGTCAAGAATCATCTGGTCAGATACTCCCTAAAGGTCGCCCACATCTCCCCCAAAGAGGTCAAACACAGCTTTGCAGAGGACATGGTCAAGCTCCACAACGGTGAAGCATCCAAACGTCCGGTCAAGCTGGGTTCTATTGGTATTTCGGAGTTCCAGGAAAAGGTCTACGAGGTTCTGAAGAAAATCCCCCGCGGACGAGTAACAAACTACGGACTAATCGCCAAAGCCATCAAATCCGGTCCAAGAGCAGTGGGCAATGCTGTTGGTTCTAATCCGTGGCCATTGTTCGTCCCATGCCACCGTGTAGTCCCCAACAGTATGACCGTCGGCAACTATTCGATGATCAGCAGGCCCGGCCACAAGAACTCCCCTGTTAAGAAGACGCTCCTTGAGCGAGAGGGAATCCAGTTCCAAGGAGAAATAATCCCACCTTCCGCCCTCTGGAATCCTCGCTAGGTTTTCCCGTTGACCACCGGCCTCTACGTGGGCCGATTCCAACCCTTCCACCTCGGACACCTTGAAGCTGTCAAGTATATTCTGACCCAGGTTGATGACCTGGTAATTGTCGTAGGAAGCGCCCAGCACAGCCATACAATGGAAGACCCGTTTACCGCAGGTGAACGGATCACAATGATCCGCCTCGCCCTGAAGGAGGCGGGTGTCGATTCAAACCGTTACCTTGTGATGCCCCTTCCAGATGCAGAGTTTCACAAGGTCTGGGTCGCCCACCTCCTTTCCCAAACGCCCGAATTTCAAGTAGCCTTCACCAACGAATCCCTCACGGGACGCCTGTTGAAAGAGGCACGTTTGAAAGTCGTGAAGATTCCATTCTACCATCGAGACACGTACACAGCCACAGAGGTAAGAAAGAGAATGCTCAACAACGGAGACTGGGAGGCACTGCTGCCGAAGAAGGTCGCAGCCTATCTAAAGAGAATCGGAGGAGTAGAGCGCATGCGAGACCTCTCTGTCAGCGACAAGACTATTTGACCAGGCGAATCTCTAACTCGTCTAGAGGCCCCACTTCCAACAACGCCGCAGCGCTTTCCTCGCGAACAGCCACCTCAACATAACCCTGACTGCCCTTCAGGACAGCAAGCTCACCGGGGTTGACCTCCTCGTAGGCTTTCGCGCACCGTCCTTGGAAGCTGCCGACCCCACCTCGCACCATAAGTCGTTGTCCAAGCCTCGCCCCCAGTTTGACAAGACTATCGTTCGCCGCACTCGTTATCACATTTCCAAAGACATCCACATGAATGACCCGGCACTTCAACGCACCCCTTTCCAATTTGGCTCCGGGAACATTCAGTTCGACCAGCCTGGAAACTCTTGGACCAACACTCTCGGGCTTGAGTCCCGCCATCAACTTGCCAGCCGCAACAGCGAAAATGTCCCGGCCATGAAACGTGGACGAAACGAAGGCCCTCCTAAACTCGGGACGCTGAATTCGGTAAGCAGCGACAACCCCAAGTTTCCGGGCCGCCCGGATCAACAATCCATTATCAGGACCGACAAAAATCGCGTGCTTGCATCTTATGACGATTGGAAGCCTTTCGCTTCCAACTCCAGGGTCCACGACGGCGACGTGAACCGTGCCCTTCGGAAAGTATGGGACTGCTGTTTCTAGGAGAAGGGAGCCCATGAGAACGTTGTGTCGTTGGACCTCGTGGGTTATATCTACAATCTGACAGTTGGGGGAGTTGTCTAGGATGACTCCCTTCATCTGGGCGACGTACGAGTCTTTCGCTCCGAAATCGGACAGCAGTGTGACTATTGGCATGGAAAATGAGTTGTGGCCAGCTAAGGCTTAAAATAACCGGGTCCTTTCGACTCGCGAATCATTCACTGCTAGTTGGGTTATATTGTGAGCGAAGCACAGAGACTAATAATGCTGCCGGGTCCTACCAACGTGCCCCCCAGGGTCATGAGGGCCATGCTAAAGCCACTCATCGGGCACAGGGGTCCCGAGTTCAAACAGCTTCACGGAGAACTCCTAGAGAAGATCAAGATGGTCTTCGAGACAAAGGGCGACGTATTCATCCTAACCTCGTCTGGAACTGGAGCGACAGAGTGCGCGCTCCAAAACATTACAGACGACGGAGACAAGATCATAGTCACGGTCAACGGCTTCTTCAGCGAAAGGCTATCTGAGGCCATCAGAGCCTATGGTGGAAAACTTGAAACCATAAACTCCGACTGGGGTAAGGCCCCGAAGATCGAGGACTTCCGCAGGACCCTGAAGGCCAACCCTGACGCTAAGGCCTTGGCCGTGGTCTATAACGAGACGTCGACGGGAGTCACGATACGGTGCATAGAGGAGCTCAGTGAGCTATGTACAGACCAAGACATCCTGCTGATGGTAGATGCCATCTCCATCCTTGGAGGAGACAAGCTACCGGTGGACGAGTGGAAGGTCGACCTCTGCGTGACCGCCAGCCAGAAATGTCTCATGTGTCCACCAGGCCTATCCTTCATATCCGTGAGCGAGAAAGCCTGGTCGATGATAGAATCCAAGAAAAGTCATAGGTCCTACTATTTTGACCTACGAATGTGGAAGAAATACCAAGAAGAGGGCTATACCCCTTTCACTCCGTCAGTACCGCTATTCTACGCGCTCAGTGAAGCCTGCGACATGATCTTGGAAGAGGGCCTTGCAAGACGCTATGAGAGACACCGCATCTGCGCACAAGCAGTTTACGAGTCAATGGAGTCCATGGGTCTGGGTCTGCTGGCTGAGGATGAAGCAAGATCGAACACTGTCGCAGCGATCGAAAGTCCTTCAGGAATAGACGAAGGGAAAGTGAGGGAGCTGATAAGAACGAAATACGGCATAGGACTAGGCGGAAGCCTGGGCCAGTTGAAGGGTAAGATGTTTCGGGTAGGAGTGATGGGAAACGTCGGGTCTTCAGAAATCATGACCACTGTCAGCGCCATAGGGTCTGCCTGCGCGGAACTGGGATTCAAGGCCAAGATTTCAGAAGGACTTGAAGCAGCCAGAGAGATGCTTTCCCGACTGCCAGGAAAGGTGAGCTAGAAACATGGCTGCGAAGCCAGGCGATTTCCTACTACTCAACTATACTCTGAAGGTGAAGGAGAGCGGAGAAACAGTCGATACCACATTTGACAATGTGGCCAAGGATGCCAACATCCACAGAGAAGACGCGTTCTACGGGCCGAAATTCGTTATCCTCGGAGAAGGGTGGCTTCCGAAGGGTCTGGAGGACTCACTCGTGGGCCTGGATGCGGGCAAGTCTACAACAGTCGAGCTCAGTCCAGAGAAGGGCTACGGGCCAAGGGACCCGGCAAAGATGCGTCTGGTCTCATTGCGAAGATTCAGGGAGAAGGGAATAGACCCCGTACCAGGCGTGCAGATAGAATTCGAGGGAAGACCAGCGGTTGTGAGGGCCGTCGGTGCTGGCCGGGTCCAGGTGGACTACAACCACCCTCTGGCAGGGCGGACCCTGGTCTACGACGTGTCCATCGAGAAAGTTCTCGAAGATGAAGACGAGAAGGTGCTCAGCATAACCTCCCGCCGAATACCGGAAGTCCCCAGGGAAAAGTTCGCCATCAAGCGAGATGGAAAGGACCTAGCCATCGAAGTGCCGGAAGAGGCCTTCTACCTGAGTGGCCTCCAAGTCGCTAAGAAAGCCATCAGCTCTGACCTCCAGAAATACTTCCCCGACATAGAGAGCATAGCCTTTCTGGAGACCTTCAAGAAGCCGGAATCCGGCCCTGAGCCCTTGCCGACACCAGCCGCAATCGAAAAGAAACCGAGCCCGCCTACAGAAGTAGAAGAGACGAAACCTACGGTCACCGAGAAGACTGAGGTCGAGCCCCTAATGAAGAAAGAGCCAGCAGCATCCAAACGAACTGGCAGTAAGACACGTCGGAGACGACCTCGTGCCGGGTCTGAGAACCAGAGGTAGAAAACGGGGTACGGTTGGAAACGTTTTTAAGCTGTCGTTGGACCGGCCACTTTCGAAATCTTTCCGTGTTCTCGGAGAGAGTCACGATTAATCTCAAATCCTTGAGAGATACGATAAGTTGAACAATCGAAAGCTGACCAGACTAGGATAGCAGAATGACAACCACCATTGGAGTAGTCTGCAAGGACGGGGTCCTGATGACCACGGACACCCGGGCCACAATGGGCTCCTTTGTGGCTCACAAGAACGCGAAGAAAGTCTACCAGATCGACACCCATCTGGCCATGACCATAGCAGGAGTAGTTGGAGATGCCCAAGCCATCGTCGAGATGCTTAAGGCCAACGCGGCACTCTACAAACTAGACATGGCAAGACCCATGCCCATCAACTCCGCGGCAAGAATGGTCTCCAACATACTCTTCTCCTCTAGATTCTATCCCCTTGGAGTCCAGGCCCTAATCGGCGGCGTCGACGACACCGGCGGACACATCTTTGCGGTGGACCCCTTGGGCAGTATGATGGAAGAAAAGTTCGTCTCCACAGGTTCAGGGTCCCCCGTGGCTTATGGGGTTCTTGAGTCTGAATGGAGAGAGGACATGACCGTAAAAGACTCGACCCCAGTCTTGGTGAGAGCCATAGGTTCGGCCATGAAGAGAGACTCGGCCAGCGGCGATAGCTTCGATGTAGCCATAGTTACGAAAGATGGCTACCGAGAGCTGACGGCCGACGAGAAGAAGCACATCCTCCCCGCGTAATCGTTCCAAGCTTCCTCCCTCACTACCCCGACTTTCGTAGTCGTCATAGTTGGAATAGTGGTAGAAGTATGACCAAGACCTACAATGATGTGCACGCCAAGATACGCGAGACAATACTGGAACACATGCCGAAAGACGCGGAGATCACGAGAATAGAGTTTGAAGGCCCCCGTCTCGCCATCTATGTGAAGAACGCTGCTCTCCTCGCTGAGCAGAGTTATGTGGTAACGGAGATCGTGAACCTGCTCCACAAGAGAATAGTCATCCGCTCAGACCAATCCATCAGGCTCCCGGAGAGAGAAGCGGAAGCCTACATTCGAAAATTAATGCCCACCGAGGCTGAGATCTCCTCGGTGAACTTTGACCCCAGCCTGGGCGAAGTTGTAATAGAAGCAAAGAAACCGGGAGTGGCTATCGGGAAAGAGGCGGCGGTCCTTCAACAAGTCATCAAGGAGACAAAATGGAGACCTCGAATCCTTCGCGCTCCGCCTTTGCATTCGAAAATAATCGCTAGCACGAGGCATATTCTCCACACCGAGAGCGAGGAGCGAAGCCGGATCCTGCGAGATGTTGGAGAACGAATATTCCGGCCCACCTTCAGCAAAGCGGGCTATGTCAGGCTCGTCACTCTCGGTGCGTTCCACGAAGTCGGCCGGGCGGCCATGCTCATACAAGCTGGGGCTAGTACTGTTCTGCTTGATTGTGGAATAAACCTTGGAGCCCAGGACCCAACACAAGCCTACCCAAGGTTCGACACTGACGAATTTGACCTAGAGAAGCTGGACGCTGTGGTCATATCTCACGCACACCTGGACCATTGCGGAATACTGCCCTTCCTCTTCAAGTACGGATATGACGGACCCATCTACTGCTCCGAGCCCACAGCCGTCCTGATGACGCTCCACCAGTTGGACTATCTAGACGTCCACAGCCGGGAAGGTGAATACTCCCCCTTCGACCAGAAAGACGTCCGAGAAGTAGTCACCCACACAATACCATTGCGATACAATGTCGTCACGGACGTGGCACCGGACATTAAGTTGACACTCCACAACGCGGGCCACATCCTGGGAAGCTGTATCGTCCACCTCCACATCGGCGAAGGACTTCACAACGTTGTCTACAGTGCCGATTTCAAGTTCGGCAGAACAATGATGCTCGACCCAGCCATGGCTCAGTTCCCACGGGCCGAGACTCTGATCATCGAGAGCACCTATGGCGGACCCGACGACATCATGCCAGACCGCGAAGGCGTAGAAGGCAAGCTGGTAAGCATCGTTAACGAGACCGTCGAAAAAGGGGGAAAGGTGCTGATCCCAGTGCCAGCCGTGGGAAGGGCTCAGGAAATCATGCTCGTGCTGGACGCTTACATGAGGAACGGCGCACTAAGAGAGCTACCCGTTTACATTGAAGGCATGGTCAACGAGGCAACAGCCATCCATACAGCCTACCCCGAATACCTCGTCCGGGACATCAAGGAGCAAATGCTTCACAAGAACGTGAACCCCTTCCAGTCAGAATACTTCCACCCAGTCACGCATCCCAGCGACCGAGAGGAAATCGTGGCCGGTGGGCCATGCGTCATCATCGCAACCTCAGGAATGCTTGAGGGAGGGCCCGCCATCGACTACTTCCGGCACCTCGCCCCTGATCCTAGGAACACCCTGGCCTACGTCAGCTACCAAGTCGAAGGGACACTTGGAAACAGGATCAAGAACGGATTGAAAGAGGTCTCACTCTACGCGCACGATGGGAAGATGGAGATGGTGAAAGCCAATATGCGAGTAGAGTCAATAGAAGGCTTCTCCGGCCATTCCGATAGGAACCAGCTGCTGGCCTTCATCAAGAGAATGTCCCCCAAGCCTACGAAGATAATCGTCAACCATGGCGAGCGAAGAAAGTCGGACATGTTCGCTCAGTCGGTGAACCATATCTTCGGAATCAAGACCATCGTCCCCGATGTTCTAGAATCCATCAGGTTACGCTAGAAGCCCGAAGACCAGTTTATTCCTCCGAGAGTTTCTTTCTAAGTCGAAGACACTGCTTCAATCGGGGCCTCGGTCGCCGTTACCTCTCTCCTCCAGATTCTGACTCCCGGGGGAGTGATGACAATCCGCTCCTCTCCAAGACGCGCTATGTCACCCCCAACGGATTTCACGTGATCGGTCAGCTCGGTAATGGCGAGCTTCGTTTCGTCCACACTCTTCCTCGCCAGAGGAGTAATACGAATGATGAGGATGTTGCCTATCTTGATCTCACCCTTGATGGTTTCCACATCGTCCAGTTCCTGCAGTGGCAGCGCTTTCACGTAAACGGGCGAGTTCGCCATGGCAAACATCAGACTAGGGTCCGAGGAAGACGACTGGGCCGGTTTGAACCTATCCAACTTTAAACTTTCCCTGACTGAATTAGAGGAAAAGCGTCAACTGAAAGCCGCCGGCTGTCGCATGAACTCCTTCACAACCTCCCAAACAGCATCTCCCACATAGTGCAGATTTTCAATCACCTTTCCCCTCTTGGTGCCGGCCATCGTTTCGGAGTCGATGAGTGCCTTTCCAATTGCCAAATACTTTCCATGCTTCTCATCTGTGACTCCGAGCAACTGGTTTGCAACGAACTCTCCCTGAACCTTCCGAATCCCGGGAGCCATGACATCAGCCCCAGCCACAACATGGGGAACCGCGCCCATGTCAACAACCACCCTGGGCAATCCATTCAATGTGCTAGTATTCACGAGAACGGGTATCAGCTCGCCCTTTCTCCGGAAGACCAAAGGCTCCCCGTCAACGAAGACAACCTCATCGCCATTCGCGGTTTCAAGCTCAACCCGCAACTTGTTCGACAATTGCGAGAGGCTTGGAAGCCTCCTCAACTCCTCAATCAATGGCTTGGACTCGCGTTCCTTCAGAATCGTCTTCGCGGGCAAGTCAATGACGGGCTGGTAAGACAATCTTTAAAAGAGTACCTGACCCGCGCAACCGCAACTTCCCCTGGTTGGACGTTGAATGTCAGAGGTCGCTGCAAAGATTTTCGAAGAAAGCCTGAACAAAGTCGTTCTAGTCCAGCTTAAGGGAGGCAGAAACGTCCGCGGCAGACTCTACAGCTTCGACCAACACATGAACCTCGTTCTGGAGGAGGCTGAAGACGTGACAAATGCAGAAGCAGCCAAGAAGCTAGGTACGATCATCGTTCGAGGAGACAACGTGGTCCTAGTGTCTCCTCCGCCAAAGCGGTAAACCAGCTACTTCCTCTTTGTGGCGGCAGACTCGACGCGTCCATGGACCCGAAGGGAGCCAACACGAAGGCTTGGAGTATTGAACTCCAAGGTTATGTCGAAATTGAAGGCGTAGTCCTTGCTGGCCATCTTGTCCACGAGCTCCGCAAGAGTAGTCGGTACGACGTCAGATTTCTGCGGCATAGCATGCATGACCCATGCCGACGAGTATAAAACATCTGACAGCTGCCCTGAAAAATGCATCGAATCTTACAAAGGTTAAATAGAATCCAGCCAGGACCCGCCGAAACAACGCCGTGAAACGACTTGATTCGCGCCATCATTTGCCTGCTACTGATAATTGCGTCCACGCTGACAGTGCTCCCGCTAGGCCCGCAATACGCTTTTGACGCTAGCAATAGTTCAGCCTCCCACCAGCCGTCCCATGTGTTAGCTCTGGACCCTTCTGGGTCCAGCCTAGCCTTCAACGTCTCTTACACGCACTTCGATCTCTACACACGGATCAATACGACACTAGCCCTGAGTGATCCCACATTACCAGGCAATGCGACATGGCTCAGCAGATTCACAAACTCCAGCGGGTCCCAAATTCCAGACACTGCGTTCCGATACCGGCTTCCAGCAAACGCAGCAATGGTCCAGAACATCAACTACACCTTGAATATTCCACGTGGGGTCGGGACAGACACATTCGTCACTTTTAAGTGGAACGGGACGGTTGGCGGGGGAACAGTGGCACGGTACCTCGTCTACAACGGCACAGGCACCAATGCCGCGCTCATATTTCCCGCAGCAAACGTCACCAAGCAGGGACCCACTACTTTTGCGGGGGGACCTCCTGTAAACGCGACTGGCGGAAACCCGTTCTCTTGCGGCTCGTCGGAGGAATGCATGCGGGTCACGGGCTTCATAGGCTTCAACTTGACACTATCGTTTGTCTTTAACTCGACAGCAACTGGGAACGGCATTGATGTAGAAGTGCGCAACGTGATAGTAGCATCTGTCTCAACAACGTTCTCCCCTGCGACGTCTCATAACATGAACATAAGCCCCTCAAACTCTACGGAGATTGAGCACACTGGACAATTGGCCTTAGTCTACAATGCAACCGTAACCTATCCCAAGCCTTCGAACTCATCACAACTCCTAGTCCACACGTGGCGCCAGATAGTTTCGACACTCTTTCTTCCTACGTCATACACTCTAGAAATGACTCGAGATACAATCAAGCTGAACGGGACGATTGGTATCTTCCCCGAGGACACTCCTATTGGCCGGGGAAGCTGTACTATGTCCCTCTGCACCAACTCCAGCTTCATTTCCTTTAACATGACGAGCAGAACGTCCACAGCAACAATCGCAGAAATCAAAGTGAGAAGTATAAACGCCGTCTCCTATGTACAACCCCTCCTCACAGGAGTCGCAACAGACTTCTTGATGCCAGGAGACACTTTCGGTGTGAACATGAGAAGCCAGCCGGGCGTTAACGTCTCGGGATCTCACATAGTCGCATTTGCGGACCCAAACAGAATCACCATTCTGAATCAGACTTTCACCAACAAAGGTGGGTCGT
>CAYIBO010000025.1:0-14384 GCA_964361545.1 uncultured Candidatus Bathyarchaeia archaeon | reverse complement strand
GCTCATCGGCAGCTTCTGGACGTGGGAGAAAATCGCCACGCGCAGGTCGGCCAGCTGTTCACCCGAGACCAACCCGGCAGCGTGCAGCGCCTCGGCCAGAGCCAGCCACGCGCTGCGCCACAGCCGCCGCTTGTTGACTTCGCTCCACACCCTGCGCATCGCCGATGAAACTGTCAACCTTCATCTCCGTCATCTGTGGGGTCGCGTCAAATGTCTTCTCCAGCCTGTCAACTAGCTCCGAGTCCTCTTCTGTCGGGACCTTGACGTTCCGGTAGAAGTCTTGGATGAGAACCTTGTTCCCATCGGGACTCGTCATCATCGACAATGCCTGAATCATGCGCCAGGTCGGACTATCAACCCAGGCCTTGTTGCTGCCGGTAATCCCGAACTGTCGAGGACCTCTTCCCCAAGAAGCACCGTCAAGCTCAAGCTCAAAGAACACGATGCCCTTCACCCCGAGAGACATCAGAACCTTTCCATTCCGGTCTTCGGAACAGAACGGGAAGAAGACAGCGTCAGCTTCACCCAACTCTTTCTGGTACTTCTCAAAGAACTCTGGAAGATGACGACTGCCAAGCTCCTCTTCACCTTCCGCCACAAAGATCAGGTTGACCGGGATCTCTTGGCCCGTGGCATTGATGGACTCGCAAGCGTTGAGGAAGCCGCGCAACTCCCCTTTGGTGTTGTAGGCCCCTCTAGCCACTAGGCATCGTTTGAAGGGCGGGTTCTCAAGTAAGGCTCCTGCCAGCGGGTCCACTCTCCAGCCTGGCTCGTCCACGGGCATAGTATCGTACATCATGTATACGACAATCGTCTTGTCGGCGCCTGCGTCGTACTTCCCATAAACAACAGGATTACCCGATGTTTGTACAAGGGTGGCGTTGCATCCCAGCTCTTTGAACTGGCGAAGAACCAGGTTCGCGCAGTCGCGTACTCCTCTGTTCTCAGGGGAAATAGAGGGTTGACGGACAAGCTCCTGAACTTTCGCAATATGCGTTGGAAGATACTGGTCGATGTGGGCGAAAACCTTGCCTCTGTCCAGGCCCATAAGGGTCCGGGACGATGCTCACGAAGTATAAGGCTAGCTGTAAACCATCCGGCTTAGAGGGTGCTGGAAATGTGCTTGTATGCAGCGTGCAAGATCCGGATTACAACTCTCAAGTTCGGCCGGCCACCGAGCTTCAGTACGACCCATCCCTCGCGGTCATGAGTCTCAGGCGAACGGGAAACAACACCTTGAGTGATCAAAGTCTCCTTTAGGTCCGAGGGTAACCTCACATCAATCCTCTCGGAACCATGAATGTGGGCGAAAGTCTTCCCACCCACCCGCAGCTCCACATCTTCCTCGCCGCGCTCGGCTCTCTCAACACCTGGGAGGAGCATCATCTCACCTGTTACCATGTCAGTGAAGCTCAAAGTTGACGCGCTTGCTGGTGGAAGGCGGCTTATTCCTCTTCTGGTCTCGATCCTAGTGGAGACTAACCTAGGAACTTTTCGTAAACCAGAATCTTGCCTGTCCTCTCAAAGCCCGCGCCTCTCAGGGCACGTATCAACGGCGACCTGAGGGGAAGTAGAACTCGGACTTTGTCGTGTCTCTTCCGGGACAGCATGAACTTCAACATCCTCACTGTCTTACCAACATCAGCTGGTTTTCCAGCAACAAAGCCGAGCGTCAACCTCCGATCCCCATCAAGACAGATACAGCATGAGCTTGGGTTGTTTTTCCATAGGGTAAGGAGAACCCTGCCCTCAGCAACATGTTTCCTGAAAACTGCAAAAGTAAGTGGGTGCCATGTCCATCCGTCGGAATACATTGCCCGGTTATCAGCGAACTCGGGACGCGAACTCAACCACTTCCAAAGAGTCGTCACCAGCCGTCTCGGCCTGGTGATGCCGGATGGTTTCGTGCGGAGGCTGCTTGTCGAGTCGAGCCGCTGGAAAGTCTGCAGAATCTCAAGACCCACCTTCCGCAAGTGTCTCAGCGAAGCCACGTTCGAACTCCCAGTGCACAAACGCGCAACCCTTGCACCCCTCGCCGAGGCCCAACTCGTAAGGGCCATGTTCAGTTTCCCCGCAATCCCAAGTCCTCGATATTCCTCGTGAACTCTAACTCCCTCCAGCCAGGCCACGTCAGGGGTCTGGAGATAACCATGAGCAACCCCTACCGGGCTCCCTTTGACTGTTGCAACCAATAGCAGGCCACTGCGGTCTCTCAGCCAATCGTCCCAGACCTCGGGCACATAGTCTCCACCGTCCCAGATTTTCCTACAAATCTCAAGAATGGGACCTTTGTCCCGCACCACCGCCCTCCGAATCCTAACCTGCGGGAGCTTCACTCCCTTCGCCTGACCCGGCTTGGGCTTCACAGAGAATCACTCAGGTCTGGAAGAGAGAATCTCAGCGTAATCGAATGTACCTTCGAAGACGTGGCCAACCCGTCTTGGCGTATCTAAGTCGTGTAGGCTCATTCTTGACCCATCTCAGCATGTGAAAGAAGCTCCGCGCCCTCTTCTCATCCCTCTCCACAATAGGCTCATAGCCCAAGTTTCGCAACTCGTCAAGGTACGCCCCCTCGACCCTGTCCTGAGCCTCCCCGACAATCGCAGCAACCTTGACACGACCTTCTCCAAACCTCCTCACAAGCTCGGGACGTGCCTCGTCAAAAAGAAAACTGCTGCAGATCTCAATCTCCTCCCCATCTTGAAGCTTCATCCCGTGTAAGAGAGTCAAAGTCATCTCTGTAGCTTTCTTCTGGTAGAGCTTTCTCTTGAATAATGGGTTCTGGAAATACTTGACAGGAATTACATCGTAGTGAAACTCTCCAGTCTCTTTCCGGTGAGCACCCACCACTACACCATAGAGCAGGTCGCCAACACCAGCATCGTCAATCTGAACAGTCAAACCCTGGCACCCGCGGGGACCTCAACCCTCGCCACAACAAGCATCCTGGCCAGCATCCACTGCTGAGACTTGGAACCCGCAAGGAAGCCAGCCAATACGCTCGCGACCGCGGACGTTACTCCAATTATCGCTAGAGACGTCGCGTCCAGCACATACGACCCCCCGGCAAAGCTAAGGCCATTGGAGAGAGGATAGAAGAAAGCCCCGAAGATCATCCCCCATTCAAGCCCCGCGAAAACATACGCATTCCTCACAGTCTTCAGTCTCCTTCCTCGTTGAATTATCAAATCCCCTAGGAACGGAGGAACCAATCCTACAGCGACAAGCCCTACCAATAAGAGCGGTGGCGCATGGTTGGAGAGCAGCACCGAATTACCAGTCCAGTTGAACCCAGTGATCACAGACAACGCCCAAGGATTCTCCGAGACCGCAGACCCAAAGAACCTCATTGCGAGAATTGCGAATGCAACCAGCGGCGCGCCCCATACGCCCAGCAGCCTGAAGGGGGTCTCTGGTCCCAGCGGCAACAACAGCACTGTCACAAGTGACACTAAAACTCCGAACTCTCCTGCAAGCAACCATCTCAACCGGCCGTCTCCCTTACTCAAGAGCGAGAGGTGGGAAATGATTCCGACAGCCGCGACAGCCCCACTCACCAATGCCCCCACATGAGTCGGGCTCCAGATGGACTCCAGAGTCCCAATCTTTTCAACACCAAACTGTTGATGCCACAACTCATCCGCATAACCCGAGACAACAACACCAGTAATCCCAGTAGCATAGACCCAGAGGGCTCGCGGGACCTTCATCCGGTAAAGCCTGAAGAGAAGCAAGAACCCGCCGAGTGAGATGAAAAGGCCCGCATAGATTCCCAGGTGGGGTGGTATCCAAAAGGACTCCCTGCCGACAGCCTCATGCCACCAAGCATCCCAGTAGACGCTCAAGACCATGACCATTGTTCCACCGACCAGCATCGAAGGTTCGAGAATCCCAGGCGCTGCCCTGTTCATGGCGGCTAGCTGCATGAAGAACTAGGAGTCGAAACGGGTATTTTAGCACGAGCAAAAACATGGGGGGTGGGAGGACGTTCCTCCCAAGTTCTGAGTTTTGTTCTACAGCTGTATGGGGCAGAGGAAGTCCATTGTCCGCGCGCGAGTAATGGTTACGTCTCCCCCGCTCTGCGCTGCAAGCACTGCGGTTGCTGAAGTCAGAAGGGAAGGCGTTTCGCCCTCCTTGAATGTCACTAGGTATACTGCCCACATGCCTCCGTGGTATCCGATATCTCCGGGAGCGACGGCGACGACCGGTTTCTGGCCTGATACGCCGTTCGTTATCATGTAAAAGTTGTCTCTTCCCTCATTAGGAAAGGCCGATGGTGGGACGACTGTCCGGACAACTTCCCCGTTGTAGTAGCAACAGCCAGCTGGGAAGACGAAAGGTGGACGCGCGGCTTGGACCGTGGCCAGCGGAGCGATGAAGGCTGCGAGTATGATGATAGATGCTAACAGGTAGAAAGTTCTCATTGCTAGAGTTTCACCTCCAACATTCTCGGAGGGCGGATAGGTCTGTCCACATTTTACTCGTTTAGCGAGATCAGGTCTAAATCCGGTCCAATTCTGCTACTGAATCGTTGTCCGGAGTAGAACTAGGACGCCTAGAACCTGTGCGATGTTGATGGCCAGTAGGAACGGTAGGAACGGGTCCAGTATGAAAGACGCCATGGTAACGAACGAGTAGACGGCCAGCACGTTCTGCGCAAACAGTATTGATGCGAATATCGAAAGGCCCAGGCTAAACTGTGCATGGGTGTCACGGTAGACTCTGATGTAGACCGCAACCAGGACTAGTAGCAATATGGCGCTTATGGCTGCCGTGTACATGCTGAGCTCCATTAGCAACGCCGTTACTTCTTCACCTCCGCCGCCTCAATCCGGGGCTGTGTCTGTCGCCATATCTCGTCGAATATGTGAAGATGAGCTTCCATCTCCGATGAGAGAAAATACAACTTCCCATAACGCTCCCCAGCCGAGGAGACGAGATGATTCTTCTCCAAGGCGCGTATGTGATGTTCGGCCACACGATAGTGGACGTTAAGGGCTTCTGCGAGACGGTTGATATTGCGAGGCTCCTTTCGAAGAAGGTTGATGATACGTCCCCTGTTTGGCCCTCCCCGGGACCCGGCCAGGACATACCACAAGAGACGCTTCCATGAGGTGTCCGATGCAGTAGGAGACAGGCCCAACTCTCCACCGTCCGAAGCGCTAAGCGGCTCGTCATTTCATAGTCCAGCATTAAGCCTTGACATGAAGAGTCCTCTTCCGGCCTACTATAGTCTAGTTCAGGATTAGGTCAGGATCAGGCCCAACTTCGGCTGGGCCTAAAGTTTTCGCGCGGAGTAACCAGTCCGGGCGTGTCCTACTTTTTCCCAGGCTGGGCTTGCACGGCCTTCACAGTGCTCGCTGTCTCGGTCGCATGGTTGACCGTGGCACGATAGGTGGTGATTACGACCACCGCGGCGACGATTATGGAGGCTGCAATTATGGTCCTGAGTGTTAGTTCTTCCTGCGCTATTGCCCAGCCGAGTATGACGGCGATTATGGGGTTGACGTAGGCGTAGGTGGAGACCTTGGAGGGGGTTGTGGCTTTGAGGAGGAATATGTAGGATGTGAAACCCACCAGCGAGCCGAACACTACAAGGTAGGCTAGGGAGATTAGAGATCTGAAGCTGGCTTCGCTGGGCTGGAAGCCGACCCATTCCCGGGACACAAGACCAGCAGCCGAGAGGAGTAAACCTCCAGCGAGCATCTCCATTGCTGTTGACTGTAACGGGGAGGATGGTAGTGGTGCTTTTCGGGAGTAGAGGCTGCCGATGGCCCAGGAGAGGGATGCTAGTATGAGGACTGTTGCGCCTACTCTGTTGATGGCGCCGCTACCAGCCAGCTCTTCAGGGCCAACGAGAAGAACTACTCCTGCGAAACCTAAGATCAGACCTACGGCAATTGGTACGGCTGGGCGGGTGCGATCATACCGCTTCCATTCTAGGAGTGCCATCCATAGCGGGACGGTGGTGATGAGGACCGCTGTGAGCCCGGAGGGGACGTATTGTTCCGCCCAGACTACTCCACCGTTTCCGCCGAGGAGAAGTAGCCCGCCAATTATCGTGGCTGCTTTCCAGTTGGGGCGTGTGGGCGTTGGTGCGCCGCGTAGCCGGGTCCAGAGGTATAGTGCTGCACCGGCGATGAGGAAGCGTATTCCGGCCATGAGGAATGGCGGGATGGTTTCGATGGCTATGCGTATGGCCAGGTATGTTGAGCCCCAGATCGTGTATATGGCCAGGAAGGCGAGGGCGATTTGTAAGCGCAGGGAAAACCGTGACATGCTTTTCATCTCGCTGGGTTTGGAAGGTTAGGGAATAATGGGTCCGGAATAACCTTGACACCGTCAAACGACGTTCAGAAGCCACTGAACGTGAATGTCAAGAGAACATCGAGAAAGTCTGGGACAGCCCCTCATCAAGGTCCTCCCATTTCAAGGCCCGCAACGTCACCGTCTTCCCGTTTCTGGCCCTGAACCGTTTGTAGACCTTGCCCGCTTTCAAACTGTGAGAGTGGACCCCTTTCGAACCTGTTCCACCCTAGCCAGGTCATTGACGAACAGCCCGAAAAGTTCCGGCTGTTCTGTATGGATGGGCACCAGCCGTTCTGGCGAGACCCTCTCGACAACCTCTCTCAAATCGTTAGGCATCATGTGTCCCGAGCTGTGAATCTGGTACAAAGGCAGGCCCAAGTGGTTGAGCCAGTTGACGAACCGTTCATGGTCCATGTCCATTTCCTCGTTGAAAGGCTCTGAAGTACTGTTGATGAACGCGCTGCCTGGACCCGGACGAATGTCCAAGACCTCGTTCATATCGTAGGAGCTGGAAGCGAGTATTACTTTCCCCTGCATATCCTTCACATCCCTGGACGTCTTCACGCTGGTTTGGTTGATGATTTCGTTCTCCCATTTGTAGTAGGTCTTCTTCGACTTCTGGTACACGACAATATTCGGGTCCTTCAGAACCTCTGGAACCTCCAGGTTCTTGTCCCTCGACAACGCCCGTAGCAGAAATGCCTGTCGCAAAGAAACGGCGAGGACCCTGTGGTTCTTCTTGGCCGCTTCGTGAAACGTCTTCAGACGGTCGATATCTGCGTTGGAAAAATTCGCGAGGACCAGACCTTTCGTCTTCGAGACAACCTGGTCAACCTTCTCCAGAACCTCGCTTTCTGTGCGAAGATCGCCCCGCACTAGGTTCGTGCCTTCGCAGAGAAACATCTTAGGGTCCGCGTCCCTCGCCTTGTAGGCAAAATCCCAGGACATCTTCGCCTTCGGCCCGTGAGCCCTGAAGTCGCCGCTATACGCGACACCGCCCTCTGAGGTGTGAATTATGAACCCGTAGGCTCCTGGAACGCTATGGTCTACATGAACAGGCTCAACCTCTACCTCTCCAATCCCCACCTTGTCTCCGGTTCTGAAGGTGTGAAACTCGATGCCTTTCAGGTCGTTCTCGAACCCGGTGGGCCTGACCTCGGACAATGCTTCTAGAATCATCTTGGTTGTCTCGCCACAGTAGACCGGGGTCTTGCGGTTCAACAGGGATATGCACATTGAATGGTCGATGTGCGAGTGGCTCAATACCACAGCGTCGACCGCAGGCTCCTCCTCTCCCTTGTACAATCCTTCAAGGTCTGGGAGTATTCCCAGCTCAATCATTCCATGTTCGTCCCGGGGGGACAGGAAGGGTTCGGAGAAGAACCTGCCCCTCTCCGTGAGGTTCATCCCGAAATCTAGCAGAATCTTCGAGTCGAGGTCTTGGACGAGAATCTTGTTGCCGCCGACCTCTCCCGCTCCCCCGTAGAAGGTGAGGGTTGCCAAGCTTGCACCAGGACCCCTTTAGAGAGCGAGAATGTAGAATTAAGCTAACATGGTTACGGTTTCCGGCCTGCGACTAGATAGAGGCCTCCCACGTAGAACACTGAGCTGTTGCGTAGCTTCTCGTCATCCGAGAGAAACTCCTTCATCCTCTGCTCGAACTTTCTGTGGAGGGTGCTGACCTCTTTCGGTGTTGCGCCTCAGGCGAGTGTGACTTTTCTTTCAAGCTTCTTCATCTCCTTGAAGGTCTGTAGCTCAAACCTGAGATCATCCTTGACATCTTCGATTTTCCTCCTCGAGTCACATATCAGCCAGGGATCGGCTTGAACCTCGGCTCCAAGCTCGCGAAGTCCTGCTTTCAGGAATATGCTGGTAGACGGTCACCTATGGCGTATTCCTTGCCTTCGAGTTTGCGAACGCCTCGAAGGTAGGCCTTTCCCAGCTTTTCCGCTAGGCTACTGTACTCCTCGTCTTCAGGGTCGTAGATCGAGTTCATCTCACCCCTCTCCACCGCAACAACCATCCCTCCATTCTTCGTGACTCTGGACATTTCTTTGACCGCCTTGAGAGGGTCTGTCAAGTGCATCAAAAGTGTCCGGCAACAGGTGAGGTCAGAATACCCGTCGTCGATGGGAATGTTGTACGCGTCGCCTTTCCGATATGTAATCATGCTCCCGAGCCCGGCTTTGCGGGTCTGGGAAGCGGCTGTTCGCAAAGATGCGGCCCGCATGTCTACACCGATGACCCTACATCTTCCTTCAACCAGCTCGGCCAGATATCTGGTAAAGTCGCCGGTTCCACATCCCACGTCGACGATTCGGAGGCCCGGTCTAAGCCCGAGGAAGGTCTTGTAGAGCTGTCTTATCCAGGGCCTTGTCTCAAGGTAGCGCCGGTAGAGTTCGCGGCTACGTTTGAGGTATCGGACCTTGAACGCTTCCGCGGATATGGTCTTCTTCTTGGCCATGGCAGTCCAGCGATAGATGGTGGTTGTTCTAGATAGGTTCTGCCGTTAGCTTTATCACCAGACCCCCTGATTCCGCCTCTGATAATCTGGGGTTCTATGTTGGAAGACCTTGTCAAGTATGCAGTAAGCACAGCCACAGGGCTGGGTGCACAGTATTCCGAGGCTCGGTTCCAGCGGAACGAGGGCCTGCGGCTTGTGTTCAAGAACGGCGTCGCTGACCCTGCGGGCTTCGTTAAGAAATCAGGCATTGCAGTTCGGGTCCTGGTAGATGGAGCGCTGGGTTTTGCGTGCACTAACACCATGACCCGGGAGTCGATCAGGGCAACGGCCGAGACGGCCTACCGTACTGCGAAAATGTCCGCCCGTTTGGTAAAGTCGCCGATCAAAATGGCCGGTGTCAGCAGCGCCCGGTCTAACTGGGCTGTCAAGCCCCAGGTTCCCTTGGAGGATGTGAGCGTGGAGGAGCAGATGGAAGTTCTCAAAGAGACAGAGAGGGCCGTCACGTCGGCCCCGCTGAACATGAAACTTGTCGCGCGATTCTTTGACATGATGGGGGAGACGGAGGAGAAGATCTTCACCAACTCGGAGGGCGCCATGATACATGGAACCGTTCCCCGGCTTCGATTCTTCACCTTGCTGACGGGAGTGTCAGGCAAGGGTTCGATTCAGCGCTGGTACACGAAGGGCCAGTGCGGCGGCTGGGAGATCATGAAGCAGTGGAATGTGCCCGAGGTGACGTTGGACGAGGCGAAGATGATGGCCGAAATCTTGGAGAAAGCTGAGAAACCGCCCAATGATGAGATTGACATGGTTCTCGGTTCTGAGATTGTTGGCATCATCTGCCACGAGTCGTGCGGGCATCCGCAGGAAGCGGACAGGATTCTGGGACGTGAGGCTGCACAGGCCGGAGAGTCCTACCTTAAGCCCAACATGCTCGGGTTCAAGGTCGGCTCGGAACACGTCACGGTTGTGGACGACCCCACGCTTCCTCACTCGTACGGCTACTACGATTATGATGATGAGGGTGTTCGAGCCCGTAAAAGGGTCCTGATTGACCGTGGCAAGATCGCTGGCTTCTTGCACAACCGCGAGACGGCGGCTGAACTGAACACTGAGAGCAATGCTTCATCCCGGTCTGTCGGGTTCGACCGTGAGCCGATTGTGCGTATGGCCAACACGTACATGGAGGCCGGCGACAGCTCGTTTCAGGAGTTGCTTGAGGATGTTCGTCACGGGGTCTTCATGAAGACGTTCATGGAGTGGAACATTGACGACAAGCGGTACAACGAGCGGTACGTAGGCCATGAAGCATATCTTGTCGAGAATGGAGAGCTGAAGAACTTCGTCCGAAACCCGACCCTCGAAATAACGACACCGGGTCTCTATGGAAGTGTGGACGCGGTGGGGAAGGACTTGATGTTTGACGCGGGAACGTGTGGGAAAGGGGACCCGATGCAGGGCGCACCCGTCTACGAGGGAGGCCCGTCGATACGATTGCGAAAGATCAGGCTTGGAGGCGCGGCCTGATGCAGTCCATGGCCCAGACGACCCAGTCGATTCTACAAGACCTGCCGGGTGAGATTGTCAAGCGCGGGCTCAAGGCCGGCGCGACTGACGTGATGGGACAGGTGGAAGTTGAGAAACGACGCATGGTCAGGTTCAGCAACAATTCGATAACCGTGGTCAAGACCTGGGATGTTGTCAGCCCCGTCATCTATCTGGGCTTCGGGACCCGGAGCATCGCCAGCCGTCTAAGCGACACGTCCACCGTAACCATTGACAAGACCATCAGCCAGATGCTCGCTGCAGTGAAGGCTCTGCCTGAGATGGTGGAGAGTCACCTTGCCAAGGGGCCTTTCCAGTACAAGCAAATACCTGGATTGTACGATTCGAGGATTCCGCAGTTAGAGGGCGAACTGACAGACCATGTGGACTCGGCCATCAACGCCTCGCTGGACGCGGGAGCAAAACGAGTCTCAGGGGTCGTATCTTCATACCATTGGCGAAAGGCTGTCAGCACCTCCACGGGGGTGGATGCGTCTTCTGAACAGACCTTGATCGAATCGTCCTTGAGAAGCTTCGCCGAGGATGATGCCAGCGGCCAGGGAATATCCGTTTCGACCACGCTGAAAGACTTCGAACCGGCGAAAGCTGGTGAGGAATCAGGATCCTTTGCCAAGATGAGCCTGAAGCCAGAGCAGGGAAAAGAGGGCAAGTACAACGTGGTGTTCGCGCCGTCCATATTCAGCAACTTCATCAACCAGGTCGGCTTCTCAGCCTCTGCTTTCGCGGTCGAAGCAGGCTTCTCATTTCTAGGAGACAAGCTGGAGCAGAAGGTGGCTTCGGAACAGCTGACTCTGACAGACGACCGTCTGAGGGCCAAGGGACCGGGCTCTACGGCCTTTGACGATGAAGGACATCCTTCCCAGGTGAACCCGCTCATCGAGAAGGGCACGTTCAAGATGCTTGTCCACGATTCTCGGACAGCGGCCAAGTTCAAATCGTCGCCAACGGGAAACGCGGTCTGGGACTCTGATTTCGGCCAGATAGTCCCGTTCCCAACCAGCCTCATCGTAGAGCCGGGTGCTATGACTCGTGAGGAGTTATTTGAGATGGCGGGTGACGGGCTCTACATTACCAACAACTGGTATACGAGGTTCCAGAACTACCGTACCGGAGACTTTTCCACCATACCGCGGGATGCGATGTTTCGTATCGAGAACGGTAGGCTTGTGCGGCCAGTGAAGGGTCTGCGGATCAGCGATAATATGCTGCGTATGTTGCAGTCTATACGTGGCGTTTCCAGGGACCGGAAGTGGATACGGTGGTGGGAAGTTAGTATCCCGACCTACCTAGGACACTTCTTGGTGGACCAAGTCGGGATAACCAAGTCCACCAGCTAGCCTCCCTGTGTCGCAATGTAGAGACCACGTCCCGTAAGGCCTTCAGGGTCGTGGGTGAGTTCTAGTCTTGCGAGCTTGAAGGCTCCTAGGTATTCTTCGTGGGTGAAGAGGCCCATTTCGTGGTGTTCGGAGAAGTGTTCTATTCCCTTTGTTGTCCCGACGAGATGGTGCATGTCCATTATGGAGACGTTGCCTTTGACGATGCTGAGGTTCATCCGGGCGATCTTAAGGTCTGACTGGTCGACCCAGAGCCCGTGAATGGTTCCGGGTGTGAAGGCCTCGGGCGAGAACCAGGGTTCTATGATGATGACTCCTCCGGGCTGGAGGTGGTGGACCATGTTCCGTATGGCCTTGTTGAGTCTCTGTCTGGTTTTGACGTATCCTATGCTGCTGAAGAGGCATATGATGGCGTCGAATTTTTGTTTGAGTTCAAAGTCTGCCATGTCGGCCTGGTGGAATGGTACGTCGGCGTGTTTCTGTCGGGCAGTCTTGAGCATGTCAGGGTTAGCGTCTAAGCCCTGAACCTCGTAGTGGTCCTTGAGGAAGGCTAGGTGTCCGCCTGTTCCACATGCCACATCGAGAAGAGTTCTGCCTTCCGATTTTTTGTTTTGCTGAATTAGGCTGTGGACCTTCTCTGCTTCCTTCTGGTAATTCTTGAAGGAGTAGATCGCGTCGTAGTAAATGGCTGATTTCTGGTACATGCCAGCACTCGGGGCATGCGATCAGGGCTGATAACGGTTCGGAAGGGCTGTTTCCCCGGTAACTGTTTTATGGACGGCGGTAGTTATGGTATGTCTTCGGCGTCTGTGAAGATTCTGGCGCTGTTGGTGTTTAACCTGGCTGTTCTGGGGGCGTCGTTGTACTTGTTGACTTTCTCGCCTACTACTGCACTTCCGATAATTGGCAATATTAGGGGAGGGTTGCCTTTTGCGAGTTTTGTGAAGGATGGTGGTGGTTGAACTTGAGCGTTATTGGACTATGGACCGGTATGGGTATTTTCTGGCTGGCGGGGAACGCGGCCCTCTCAAGTGTCAGAACGGACAAGCAAGCCTAACTCTCAAGTTCGGTTAGTCTACCCGTCCCACTTGTTCAGACTCGGGACATTGCTCGCGCGGCCCTTACATGGTAGGGGTCTAGCTAAGATGCGAAGATTCATAGCAGGTTGAAACCATGACAGCACCAGTAACAGGGTCGTCCTCTAAGTCGAAGATGCTCCTGGTAGCCGTTGTCGTGTCGGTGATTGCGGGAGGGATCACAGGGTTTGCCACTAGCTATGCCCTCAGCCCAACGCGGCCTGCAGCGCAGGACAGGACTTTCTACCTGTTCACGAGCGTACTGGACTTTGACGAGGCGAACGCGAGCCTTGCATTTGGAACCGACGTACCCCATGACTACTTTACTCCGGACCGGATTACGGTGGACAAGGGTGACCGGGTGACGATCCGCTATTACAATGCTGAAGACGAGCCGGAGAACCACACCTTCACTATGAACTACAGCAAGTACAGCTTCGACTATACCGTCCAGTTCCACCAGAAGCAGGACGTCGTGTTCACTGCTGACGTTGCCGGAGTCTTCGCCTTCGAGTGCACGCTTCATCAGCCTACGATGACAGGCTACCTGGCAGTTCTAGGATAGGCGACGAAAAGAAACAGAGGTGGAGCCTCTGCTGAAGCCTGTGGTGGCTCGGCGGATGGTTCTCCCTGTCCCTTTTTCTAGGCGGTTTGCTCGTATCCTTTCTCGTCTTGTCCGAAACGGGGTGTTTCCGTGGCATTCGGGGATACTGTTGGAGCGTTGTTCTGGGAAGCCTGGACTGGAATGGGGTTGTTGGGCTGCTCGTGCTCCGTACACCATTTGGAGAGGGCTTCGTTTGCGGCTTTGCTGATGGAGCCCCGTCCGTATCCGTGGACGCTCATGGCTGTTCGCCTGAACCTCTTGTCCAGTTCGTCTGATAGGTAGACTTTGAGTTCGGCCATTGTTCCTTTCTCCCCTGGTCCCTTTGGGGACATGGTTGAGAAGGGTGTTGTTACGGGGTGGGTGTTGAGCGGGTTGCGATACCGGCTAATCGGCTGTGGGGGTATAGGGTCTTTCGAAGATGTCTGAAATGTCAAAGACTCCAGGCATGATGGACGACTTCCGGCCCATAATGCCTTCACTGATACGACTGCTGGCGGGTGTTATTGTGCTGCTGGTGATTCAGGGCGTCGTTCTCGGCCTTCCAGGAATAGGACAGTTGATACCGAACACTTCCATAACCATGGCTGGCTTCGCGGCTTTCACAATAGGACTGTGCGCGGCTGTTGTAGTGGTCAAGTTCGGAACGCAATTGTCCAATGCTGTCGCTGAAGGGTACAGGTCGATGAAGGCTTACGCGCCGTTGCTCGGCTACTTCTTCCAGATCGCGGCGTTGTGGATATTGTACAATGCTGGCATGAGCATTACTAGTGGGTTCTTTGCTAGTGCTGTGTGGGCGTACCCGTTGATCTTTCTGGTGCTGGCTATTATTCCAACGGTCCGGGTGGTTGTCAACATCGTGCATGTTCTAGAAGAACACGGAACACAGAAGCACACTTTGGCACGAGAAGTAGTCTAGAAACGGTTTCCACACGTAGGGCTTGACTAGGGCTTGGAGGCCCTAGACTTTTCCCCGAGTCTTTTTTCAAATCCTGATTATTCTCCATACTCTCGCTCTCGCTTTCAACGAAGAA
>CAYIBO010000024.1:0-14500 GCA_964361545.1 uncultured Candidatus Bathyarchaeia archaeon | reverse complement strand
CCTTCTCAACACATGCCAATGCCTCCACGCGAACAAGTCAGACGCTTCCATCGTATCCCTGACAATACGCTCCAAATCCTCACCCGTCAACTTCCCAACCTCCTCCGCCACCATAAGCGCACTCACCGGACGGGGAAAGATCAACGCAAACCGGTACTGGTCCACCTGCGTCGCAATATTCGCCCCCAACCCCGACCCGAAAATCGCCGCCAGACACGTAGCCAAGGTCTCATTCACAAGGTTCCCAAAACACGAATGAACAACCACACTATTCTCAAACCCCTCAACCAACAACATCCGGTCCGACGGAACCTTCGCCTGACGTTTGTGAAGCGCGAGCGTAGACTTCACACGCTCAAGCTCCTCCCTTTCCAAAACCCCCTCCGCCTCACCAGTCTCGGAAACAATCCTCCTCAGCCTCCCCACCTCCTGGGCCACATCCATCTGGACCGGAATCATGTCCCCCTCCCAGCCTGGTATCGCGGTCAAGCTCGGAGGTGCGGGCTCCACCTCCACCCGCAACATCTCCTCGTTTACGGAGATCACCCGCCATGTCTGGCCATGAAGAATGAACTCCGCACCGCTCGTACACCTCCGCGCCACAAAATCCTGGTCCAAACTGCCGATTCTTCTCTTCCGGAAGAAATCGAACACTATGAACCGCTTGACGTCAGGGATAACAGATAGGTTTCGGAAGTAATACTGAAACGAATTAGGACTCCGAGGAACGTACTGGTCGCCAAATTTTCTCACCAGCCGCAGATCCTCCAACTGCTTCAAGACCCGTTCAAGCTCATCCGACCCCAGCTCACGGAACGAGTAGGTTCTCTGAACCACTTGGGCGATTTCTTCAAGCGTCATCCGCCTGTTCTGCAATAGCAATCCAACAATCTGGTGGGCCAGAACATCGTACGCCTTCTCATGGATAATCGGACGTTCTAACCTTCCCTCACGGGCCCGTTTGACAAGAATCGCCGACTCTAGAATATCGTCAGTGCCAATTGTCAGCACGACACCCCTTGCCGTTCCCTTCAGAGTATGCCCGCTGCGGCCAATCCTCTGAACCAGTCGAGTCGTCTCCCGTGGCGACGTAAACTGGACTATGAAATCGACAGAACCAATGTCTATACCGAGTTCGAGGCTGCTAGTGCATATCAACGCCTTCAGCTTCCCCTCTTGGAACTCTTGCTCCGCTTCCTCCCTCATCTCCCGCGACAGCGAGCCGTGATGGACCCGGACCATCCCACCCGCCCCCAAGGCTTGCAGCTGAGCCGCCAACGCCTCAGCCTGCTCCCGAGTATTCGTAAACACCAGCGTCGACTCATGACTCTCAATCAATGTCAGAATCCTCCGCGCCCTCGCCACTGTCGAAGGCGGCAAACCCAGCCTGTCCCCGTCCTTCCGGTCAGCCTCACCAGGCTCAACACTGCTAACCCGTATCTGCAGACCCCTAACCTCGTCGGACCGCAATATCGCAACCTTACGCCCACGCCCCACCAGAAACTGTCCAATCCTCTCCGGCTCCCCAATCGTCGCCGACAATCCTATCCTCTGAACCTCAACACCCGTCAGCTCAAGAAGCCGCTCCAGCGCCACAGACAGCTGAACCCCTCGCTCGTCCGTAGCCAACTCGTGAACCTCGTCCACCACCACCCACCGGACAGATCGTAGGTGCTCCCGCATCCTCTTCCCAGTCAAAATCGCCTGCAACGTCTCAGGAGTCGTGATCAGAACGTCAGACGGGCTACGAGCCTGAAGCGACCTCGCGCTAAGGGGAGTGTCACCGTGCCGCACCTGAATCCTCACATCCAAGTCGCGGCCCATCTCCTCCAAACGCCGCAACAAATCCCGGTTCAACGCCCGCAACGGGGTAACATACAGAATCGAAATTCCACGGGTCCTCTGTTCACTCTGACTCTCCAGAAACATGTCCAAGACCGGCAGAATAGCCGCAAGTGTCTTCCCCGTGCCAGTCGGTGCTATCAGCAGAACATTCTCGCCCTTCAGAATGACAGGAATAGCAAGCTCCTGAATCGGGCTGGCTTCTAGAAAGCCCTCTTTCTCCAGTCTGCGAAGGACGGGGGGTTTGAGGGTGGAAAAGGCCGAGGCGGGCATAAAACGCACGTTAGGATGCTATTGTCCGAAGCTATTCTTCGGCTTTCTCTTTCTTCTTCTCTTCAGGCCGCTCATAGGCTATGTAGAGGAAGATCAAGATCATAGTCACGAAGCTGAGAACGTAGAGCAGCAGCTGTATGAGCTGGAAGGTGGTGTCTGGCGAGACTCTAGCGGACAAGCGTTATCGCCCGAGTTTTCTCCTCGAAACCATGGGACCGGCTACAAAAACCTTCAGATTCAACCACTGTCCGCGAAAGGTTTCCACTTCGCAGTAAAACTCGCATAATCCGCATCCCGCAAACTATCCTCCCGATGCTTGCCCATGGCCTCCGCCAACTGCTGAGCTATGAGATGGTAGCACAGCTGCTTCTTGTGCCCCATCACCCGAAAATAGTAATCATCACAGGTACAGAACATGCTCTCAGGCAACACCTGGTACTCGCCCTTCCGGCCCGACACAGTCCAGACTGTTCTTCCGCTAGGGTTGAACTTGAAACGGCTAATCCTACCTCGAGTCACGAGTTCTAGCGCTTGCTGAGACCTCTTCTGGAAAGTCTCGTCCAGAACACCCTTCATCTTCTCTGTCAATGTCCCGGTCCGGTGCAAGTCCTGGCAGACCTGCTTCAGTACGCTGGATTCCCGAGTATTCTCTGACGAGCCGGTTCCCTAAGTGACTGTCAATTAGGGGTCCTGAATAGCTTTTCATTAGAGATAGACGTTAGAACAACCGGAGGACCCTTCCCTGGCCGAAGATGTGACAGTAAAACCGGTTGTGGACCAGCCAGCTCTGCTCCTGGAAAAGGAGAACGAAAGAGTCTTGGTAATAGCCGACCTCCACCTCGGCTGGGAGGTAACCCTAGCACGCCAGGGAATACACGTCCCTTCCCAAGTTCCCCGACTCCTCGACAAGCTTCGAAAGCTCTTGGAAGACACTCATCCACAACAGCTGGTCCTTTTGGGCGATGTGAAGCATGCAATTGGAAAGGTCGAGCTGGAAGAATGGAAGTACGTCCCAGAATTCTTTGAAAAACTCGTCGAGATGATCCAGAACGTCCAAATTGTGCCCGGAAACCATGACGGAAATCTAGAGCCTCTCACTCCGCCTGTCGTTAAGATCGGTCAATCCCACGGAGTCAGCCTCTGGAACAGCGTGGGCCTGTTTCACGGACACGCCTGGCCTTCACCGTCCCTCCTTGGCTGCGGCTATCTCGTGATGGGTCATCTCCACCCGGTCGTGGTCTTCAAGGACCCGCTGGGCTTCCGCATCACCCGCCAAGTCTGGGTCCGGGCTAAGTCCAACGGCCGAAAACTCGCCGAAGGGGTTCTGAAACATCAAGACGTGAAATACGAGGACGATTCCATCAAGACTTTCGGACAGAAGTTCGGCGTTACGGTCACGGACGCGGAGTGCATCATAATGCCCAGCTTCAACGACTATCTAGGTGGCCAGCCCATCAACAGAAGCGCGTCAGACGGCTGGTCCGAACTATACAAGGAATACATGGGCCCGGTACTCCGCTCGGGAGCAATCGACTTCGAAAATGGGGAAGCCTACCTCTTCGATGGAACATTCCTAGGAAAAGTTCAGGACCTTAGGCGGCTAGCCCAGTAGGTTTCTCTGTCTCACTCGCCCTCAGGAGCCAACGCAGACAGCAATTCCCTGAGGCCGTTCACACCGTTCAACTTTGCAATCTCGCGTATCAGGTCGTAGTAGGATCTGACATGTCGCCGTCCATCACGTCCATGGTAGAGGCTGGGATTCGCGAACATTGATGGGACAAGCTCGTGGTTGTACATTGGATAGGAACGATCGGCGAGGCCGAGCTCTCCCAGCTCCTGGCCTAATAGACCCTCCTTTCGTTCGATAATCTTTCTGCCTTTTCTCTGTCGCAGCCGGTCCTTTACCCGTCTGCCCTCTATCCGGCAGTCTTCGCTGCAGTATTTCTCGGAGAACCAACCGAGAAACTTGCGCTGGCAGACGAGACACGTCCTGAGTACTTTCGCGTCGGTTTGTGCCAACAGTGGTCTCCTGAAGCTGATGATACACCATGCTGTTCGGGGCGGGATACTTCTCGGGAACTAGTATAAAACCCACATAGGTCAGGCAAAAGCAAAATGCGCTTCTCTCTCGTTCCTCATTTGCGTTCTTCGTTTGTCTGCAAAGCGTAATAACGCTCCGGGATTCCGGGTCCGGGCCAGGGGCTGTCGGCTAGAAGACCCCGCAACAGGGTCCGGCCAATCAGGTCTAGAAGACTGTACGTCTGGACAGGCCGCGTGGCTTGGGAGCACTGACGCCAGGAGCCCACGAAATCGGCGGTTCAAATCCGCCCAGCCCCACCAAAGCATTCAGTCGAATTCAAGAAATGTGAACGGTTTTACAGGGTTCGCGGAATGTCTATTTACTAACCCGCAAATTCCGCTCCGGGGTTGTCTCGCGTTCTTCTGCTTCACTGGAACGACGCGGAGGCCTCCGACAAGGTTCGGCGTCTGCGTGGGGCAGGATTCGAGGCGGGTAAGGTTCCACTGGAAATTCCTGTCGCTTTCAAACAGCTCAGAGAGAATCCTCCCAGTGCAGTTGTGATAGACCTTTTCCGACTCCCTTCTGCGGGAAGGGATGTGGCGATGTCCCTCCGCACCTACAAGGCGACACGGCACGTCCCAATCGTCTTCGTCGACGGGGACCCGGAGAAGGTGGCGCAGATCAAGGAGTTCCTTCCAGATGCGTCTTACACTTCATGGGACGATATTCGAAATTCGCTAAGAAGGGTCATTGCTCATCCACCCTCCGAGCCCGTTGTGCCGAAGTCGAGACTGGAAGGCTACTCGGGTGCCTCTTTGCCAAAGAAGCTAGGCATCAGGAAGGGCTCGGTTGTCTCCCTCATTGATGGCCCGTCAGGGTTTGAGAGAGCTCTCGGGAAATTGCCCGATGACGTAGTTGTCCACAACAGACCACACCTTGGTGCCAATGTGGCCATCTGGTTCGTCCGTTCTCGCAAGGACTTGGAAGTCCGCATTAGACAGATGGTACCCCTTGCCATCAAGGGAGGACTTTGGATCTCCTGGCCCAAGAAAGGCTCAGGACAACAAGCAGACCTATCTCAGGTCATCGTGCGAAGAGCAGGTCTAGCTGCGGGATTGGTTGACTTCAAAATCAGCAGTCTTGACTCTACATGGTCAGGGCTGAGGTTTTCCTCTCGACGGGTCAGGGGCTAGAGTTCGAGGCCGAAAACCTTGCGCAAGATTTCGCGCTCTTGGCTCTCCGGGCAAGAGCCTGTCCTGTGGGGGTGGAGTGAAGGACCCGGTGCTCATCGTCAGTTCTCTCTATAGGCAGCGCCAGCTCGCCCAGGCAACAATGGGATTAGGTCATCCCGCGGCCTCACCACCTGGGACCCCGTGCAGAATGAACGAGTTTCAGCCCGACAAGCCCAAAAATGCCCAGAATCGAGAAAACAAGCATCGGATTCCGGAGCCTCTGCATTACCCCAACCCGCCACGATTCACAGTCTTATCGCCCTGACGTGCCCAACATCAGCCCCTTTCACCAATCCAAGCCGGTGATTCCTGACCCTTCAGCATCTTGTTCGGAGAGCTTCCACCATCTACACACGAACCCGCCGTATCACGAGAATGGTTTCCAAGCCGATTACTGGCTTAAAACCCGAAAACCCGCTCAGAACACCCGCCAGACAGACACACCCCTCTCTGAGGGGGAAAGGGGGGGGTGGTCCCTTGCGACGCAAGAGACCCCTGACGAGGCCCAGCCCTTCAGTCCTATATCATTCGGGCAACGCTCTGAAAATACCGCACACCCTTCTTCCCATTAAGCGCCAGGTCGATCGCTAAATCCACCGCCTCCTTCGGTGTCGAAGCCGAGAGCACCTTCACAGTCTTCCTATCGTCCAGATATGTGTCCGCGATCTTATCCGCCGTTCCACCAGTCCCCGCTAAAGCCACAATTGGCTTCCCTTTCTGGTAGGCAACACACGCCTCGATGTAAGTGCCAGCCCCGCCGCCCACTACGATGGCTGAGTCCGCCGAATAGGCTGTGATGTAGTTTCGAGAGAATCCAATTCCAGTGGGGATGATGATGTCGCAGTACGGATTCGCATAACTCCTCTCTTCATGTGGCAATATTCCCACAACCATCCCTCCCCGTTCCTTGGCCCCCCTGCAGGCCGCCTCCATCACGCCGCCAAGGCCCCCGGAAATCAGAACAGCGTCGTGGGACGCAATCTGGGCTCCGACCTCCTTAGCCGCTTCGTAGGTCGTTGGTGGACAGTGGTCTCCGTCAGACCCTATTACGAGGACCTGTATCAACCGTTTGAAGTTGGATTGGGGGGTCCGAGATACTCCTCTAAACATTCCACCGGCCTCAAATGAGACTGAGGAATCGCAGTTGTCGCTCCGTGGGTAATACATGTGCCGTTACCTAGCATGCTTTGGAGAAGGTTTTAATCAGGACCGTGGTCGGGACTTCGATTCCCTACAGTGCGGTTGGTATCATGTCTGAGTTCAAGCCTGGGAAGGTTGTACGGGTCGCAGGTCCAGTTATCGTTGCCAATGGAATGCTGGGCTCTCAAATGTACGAGGTCGTACGTGTCGGAGAGCAAGGGCTTATCGGCGAAATCATCAGGATAGAAGGCGAGAAGGTCACCGTCCAGGTTTACGAGGAGACTGCGGGTATTCGCCCCGGAGAGGTTGTGAAGCGCAGTGGCAAGCCGCTCTCCGTAGAACTGGGACCCGGTATCACCGGCCAGATCTATGACGGAATTCAAAGACCTCTCACTGTTCTCTTCGAGAAGACGGGACCCTTCGTAAAGAGAGGAATCGCGCCCTCTCCCATCGACAAGTCGCGAAAGTGGCACTTCGTCCCAGGAGTCAAGAAGGACGACAAGCTGGTTGGTGGAGACGTTCTAGGCACGGTCAAGGAGACCTCTCTTATCACTCAACACATCCTCGTCCCGCCGAACATCTCGGGACGGGTCCTTTCAATGGCGAATGAAAGTGACTACACCGTCACCGAGCAGATTGCAGAGCTGGAAACTTCTAGCGGTAAAGTTCCACTTTTCATGATGAGCACCTGGCCCGTTCGACTCGCCAGAGGGTTCAAGCGCAAACTTCCCTCTAACACTCCACTCTTGACGGGTCAGAGGATTATGGACTTCTTCTTCCCCATCGTCAAAGGTGGCACCGCGGCCATACCAGGGGGCTTCGGAACCGGAAAGACGATGATGCAGCAGCAACTTGCCAAGTGGGCCGACGCATCTGTAATCGTCTATGTCGGTTGCGGGGAGAGAGGGAACGAGATGGCCGAAGTCTTGGAGACTTTTCCCAAGTTAACCGACCCGCGGACTGGCGAGCCTCTCATGAACCGTACGATTCTTGTCGCCAACACTTCCAACATGCCCATCGCAGCCCGAGAAGCAAGCGTCTACACCGGCATCACCATCGCGGAATACTTCCGGGACATGGGCTACGATGTGGCGCTCATGGCTGACTCGACGAGTCGATGGGCTGAAGCCCTGAGAGAGATTTCCGGACGACTCGAGGAGATGCCTGGTGAAGAGGGCTACCCAGCGTACCTCGCTTCGAAGTTGGCTGAGTTTTACGAGCGAGCGGGGCGAGTCGAGGTCCTAGGCTCCGAGACTAAGGTCGGGTCCATATCCGTAGTTGGAGCAGTCTCTCCTCCTGGCGCAGACTTCTCCGAGCCTGTTACGCAGAACACTCTTAGAATTGTCAAAGTCTTTTGGGCTTTGGATACTGAACTTGCCCACCGCCGACACTTCCCAGCCATCAACTGGCTCACAAGCTACTCTCTCTACCTTGACAACCTCGACGACTGGTACAAGAAAGAAGCTGGAGAAGGATGGATCGATGTGAGGAAGGAGTCCATGTATCTCCTACAGCGAGACGAAGAACTTCGCGAAATTGTCATGCTCGTGGGACCAGACGCGTTGTCAGAAGGACAGCGGGTCATCCTCGAGGCCGCGCGAATGATAAAAGAAGACTTCCTCATGCAACACGCATACCACCAAGCAGACAGTTATTGCAGCCAGCGGAAGACCTACAACATGATACGGCTCATTATTCGATTCTACAAGCTTATGCAGAAAGGAGTTGACGAAGGGATCCCGCTACAGAAGATTCTCGAGCTTCCAGTCAAGACGGAGATTAGCAGAATGAGGATACAGCCTGCCGAGAAGTTCGATGACTACACCCAGATGACCCTTGAGCGTATGAACCAAGAGTTCAAACCGCTGATCGCAAAGTGATCAATATGTCACTGGCAGGTCTTGAATACTCAACAATACGGGAAATCTCGGGACCCCTCATCTTTGTCGAGTCCGTCAGAGGCGTCGGGTTCGGCGAGCTGGCAAGAATCAAGACCCCCACTGGAGAAGAACGAAGAGGTCAAGTTCTGGAAGTTGGAGAAGGCATAGCAGTCGTTCAGGTCTTCGAAGGAACGTCCGGACTGGACATATCCAAGACGAGCATCCGGTTCACGGGCGAGACTGTCAAGCTTCCCGTTTCTTCCGACATGCTCGGAAGAATATTCGACGGCAGCGGCCGTCCAATCGACGGTGGGCCTAGAATAATCCCAGAAGACTACTCGGACGTTCATGGGGCTCCCATCAACCCCTTCGCCCGTGAGTACCCGCGGGAATTCATCCAGACAGGTCTTTCCGCTATTGACGGCATGAACACCCTCGTCAGAGGCCAGAAGCTTCCACTTTTCTCTGCCTCAGGGCTCCCACACAATGCGATAGCTGCTCAGATCGCACGTCAAGCCAAGGTTAGGGGAACTGAGGAATCCTTCGTAACAATATTCGCGGCTATGGGCATCACAGCCGACGAGGCTCGTTTCTTCCAGGAAGACTTCGAGCGACAAGGCGCATTTGACCATGTAACAATGTTCGTCAACCTCGCGGACGACCCGGCAATTGAACGAATTCTAACGCCGCGTCTCGCTCTTACCGCGGCCGAGTTCTTCGCAGTCAAACTGGGAATGCACGTTCTGGTCATCTTGACGGACATGACAAACTACGCCGAGGCTCTCCGAGAGATTTCAGCCGCCAGAGAAGAGGTCCCGGGACGAAGAGGATACCCGGGGTACATGTACACTGATCTCGCCACCATCTATGAGCGAGCGGGTAGACTTCGCGGGTCCAAAGGCTCGATCACACAGATGCCGATTCTGACCATGCCCGGTGACGACATGACCCATCCTATTCCGGACTTGACCGGGTACATCACCGAGGGGCAGATCTTCATAGACCGGGGACTTCACAGAAAGGGCATCTATCCCCCCATTGATCCATCGCCATCGCTTTCGAGATTGATGAAGGAGGGTATCGGAAAGGGAAGGACCCGCGAGGATCACAGAGAGGTCTCGGACCAGCTCTACTACGCCTACGCCGAGGGCAGAGGCTTCAGAGACCTGGTCGCCGTGGTGGGAGAAGAAGCATTGTCCGCACGGGACAAGCTCTACTTGAGTTTCGCAGAGGATTTCGAGAGGAAGTTCATCAGTCAGGGAGTCTATGAGGACCGGGACATCGACGCAACCCTGGACTTGGGCTGGAGCCTGCTGAGCGTCTTGCCTGAAACCGAACTGAAACGGATCGACCCCTCAACCATCAAGAAGTACCATCCCAAGTATCGTGGGAAGGCCGACTAGTGTCGGAGATTATCGCGGGCGCTCGTCCCACCCGGATGGAGCTGATAGCCCTCCGGCGTAGGAGGCGCCTCGCCGAGCGGGGAGGAGACCTGCTCCGAGAGAAACTGGACGCTCTCATGATAGAATTCTTCCAGTTCGCCCGCGAAATCACAGCACTGCGGGCTAAGGCGCAGGACCTTCTCGCTCAAACCTACCTGAAGTTCATCGAGGCCCAGATGCTCATGGGCTTTCAGCGCATGGAAGAAACGGCCTTGACTGTTCAGGACAGGTTTGAGGTTGAAGCCTCCACCCGGAATGTAATAGGGGTCTCCATACCATATGCTCAGGTCAAGGTGAAGCCCCTTGAGGGCTATCCCTACTCTATGCTTGGAACCTCAGCGAAATTGGATGAGGCTGTTGCTCTGATGGCGGAAGCTGTCAAGAACGTGGCCGAGCTTTCCGCGGCCGAGGCAGCGATTCGCCGTCTGGCAGAAGCTATTGCAGCTACGAAGAGGCGTGTTAACAGTCTCGAATACATTGTGATTCCTCGGATACAGAGTACAATTCGCTACATCGAAATGTCTCTACAGGAGAGGGCTCGGGAGGATTTCTTCCGTCTCAAACGGATCAAGCAGCGGCTCGAAGCTGAGGAAGAGGAGCTTCAGGTCCAGACCGTCCCCGCCTTGGCGTCCTAGGTTTCCCCATCCTCATCTAGAGATAGTCTGGGGGAAGAGTCTTCCACTTACGCCAGGGCGATAGGAGATAGTCCGCAACGATCGCGTCTAGAACAGCTACCCCTCCGGATTTGAACACGGTGATCTGCTCGCGCTTTTTTACTACGATGGGATGAACAAGCAATTTGCCGAGTTCAGTCACATCGGTTTCGTTTATGGCTCCCTCTTTGAGGGGAATTAAGATGTCCCCATAAGATGATAGGGCTTGGGGCTTGTGGTCAACGACCACGGTTGCTCGTTTGACCAGAGCCGTATCCATCTCTCTTGCATCTGGAAGAGCTGCCCCAATAGCGTTCACGTGAGTTCTCGGCTTGACCAGTTCTCCACGGAATAATGGGACCCTGGAGTTCGTAGCTAGAACAAGTATGTCTGAGGATTCTACTACTTCTTCAGGTGAACCCGCCGCCACCACCGGTATGTCATAAGCCCGAGAGGCCTTCCGGGCAAATGCTTCACGGGAGGACTGTGTTCTAGAGTATACGACGACTTTCTCGATCCGTCTTACCTCGCGGATCGCCGGGATATGAGCCTCTGCCTGTCTGCCGGTGCCGAGAATTCCGAGGACCCTCGCATCCGCCCGGGCCAATAGCTTCGTGGCCACAGCGGAGCTTGCGGCTGTTCTGAGTGTTGTGAGGGTTTCGGCTTCAATCCGGGCTAGTTCTTGGCCGGTTGACGCGTCGTAAACGTAGATGGTAGCCATTACTGTGGGAAGGGATCGTTCCGCGTTGTTCGGGTTGAACCTGGCGATCTTGACAGTAATGGTCTTTCTTCCCGTTATGTGACTGGGCATGCAGTAGAGTGACAGCCCGTAGAGAGTAGTCAACAATATCCTCTCCGGGTTCACTGCTTGCTGCGTTGACAGCTTCACGTAGGCTTCGTGGGCGAGTTCTATTGATTTCCTGACCGTTAGAGTCTTCTTGACCTCTTCTTCCATTATGTGTGCAATCTCACCGGGCAAGAGGTCGACCTCTGGGTGGATGATGGCACTCTCGAGGTCTGCTACCTTTACCATGTGTGGCCGAGTCTGGATGGGACGTAGTTAGTTCGAAGAGATGTCCGAACATGGGCAAAGCTCTCGCATTCTCTTGGAGGGCCGGAAAAAGTGCACGTGAGATTGAAGCCCCGGGCGGGGTTTTCAGCTGTTGAGGCCTTTGAACCCGCGGCCTTCGCCTTACCAAGGCGACGCTTTCCATTGCCTTTTCAAGCATCTACCAGGCTGAGCCACCGGGGCGCGTCGCGTGAGTCCGGGACCAACACATTATATGGATTACTGGGAGCGAATCCTGTTCGCGGCCCGGACTAATGCGTCAACACCGGGCAAGCTCTGCCCGGCCAGCAGCGACAGCATCGCGCCACCTGCGGTGCTTACGTGGCTGAACCTTTCCTCGATTCCATGTATCGCGGCGAGACCCACCAGATGCCCGCCCCCTATGACGGTGTACGCATTGCTCTTGGCCATGGATTCCAGTAGAGACTTTGTCCCCAGATCGAACCCGTTCTTCTCGAAGACGCCCAGAGGCCCGTTGGCCACAACGGTTGCAGCCCCTTCCACGATCTTGGAGTACTTCTCAACAGTCCGAACTCCGATGTCCAGAGCAGGCTCTTTCGTGGGAGACGAATCCACTCCTCGGTCGGTTCGTTTTCCTCTTTTTTCGTAAGCCAAGTCCATGGGTACCTCAAGCCTGCTTCCAAACTTGGTGACGAGCTTCTTCGCTTTTTGTAGGAAGTCTCTGTGGCCGGCGATCTCCTTCTCGTCTTCAGCTAGAACTTTCTTGCCCTGGGCCTTGAGGAATAGTTTGGCCGGTACTCCTCCCAGCAGAATCTTGTCAGCCTTGTCGCGGCCTAGGATGTACTCAATTACGGGAATCTTGTCTTCAACCTTCGCACCCCCTAGAACATAGACGCACGGTCTTTTTGGCGCTAACAGCAGAGTGGAAACCGCATCCACTTCTTTTTCCATCAGTCGTCCCGCAGCGCTAGGCAAGACTTCGCTCAGCGCTACAATGGACGGTTGCGACCTGTGGGCTGTGGCGAACGCGTCGTTGACGTAATAGTCAAACAGAGGAGCGAGCCGTTTGACTAGGCGGGTTTTCACAAGCTTCTCGGGTTTGTCTTCTATGTTCTCTTCTGCGCAGAATCTGAGGTTGTCGAGGACCAGAACCTGGCCTGGTTGGACCCTGTTGATCTTCAGACGAGCATGAGGGCCGAGGACGTCGTCAACGAACAAAACGTCCTGTGAGCAATATCTTGACAGTAGGCTTGCGTGGGGTTCGAGGGATGTGAAGTCGTCCTTTCCGGGCCTGCTCTGGTGGGACCCCAGAACTACCTTTGCATCGGTCAGCTCAGCCAGGGTTGAAGCAGTCGCTCTTATCCTAGTATCGTCCAGAATCTGGTGCGTTGACGGGTCCAGAGGGACGTTGATGTCCACTCGGAGAAAGACCCTCTTGCCCTCAGTCCCAATGTCGTCCAGCGTTAGAAAGTCGTATTTCGCCAATTTCAGAGGGCCTTCCTTTCACCAGGGCCAATCGGTCAAACTTCACCAGTTTAATTTGTTTGTTGGGAATCCTTTTAGCCGCAGGGCCTCTGCCCCCTTTTCGCCGGGGTGGCTCAGCCTGGCCAGACCCCTAAACGGGGAGCCTCAGCGCCGGACTCATATCAAGGGTGAGAGATCCGGAGGTCGCGGGTTCGACTATCCCACAGGCATCGAGAGTCCCGCCCCCGGCACTCTGCTAGCTTCGTCTCAGAATGTCAACGCGGCCGTCTTTTCGGCCCACGTAGGCGACATCGCACATTCCCAAGAAGAGGCCTGTTTCCACCACCCCTGGTATTTTTTTCAATCTCTCGTGGACGATGTCAGGCCGTCTTAGGTTTCGGAAGTAGGCGTCAACTATCAAGTTGCCATTGTCCGTGACCACAGGTCCTACTTTGCCTGTGGCTTCTCTCAGCACAGCTTTTTCGGAGATCCGTTTGATCTTTGCCAGGGTCGAATGGTAGCCGAAGGGCACAATCTCTACGGGTATGGGTTGTTCTCCGCCCAGGGTCTTGGCCAGCTTCTTCTCATCTATCACAACCACTAATCGTCTCGCCGACGAGTCAACAACCTTCTCTCGCAGTAGTGCGGCTCCTCCGCCTTTCACCATGTCCAACGACCGCCACTGGACCTGGTCTGCCCCGTCCAGTGCCATCTCCAGTTCCATGTCCTCTTCGAGCTGTGCTGTTTTGAGCCCTAGGCGTTTGGCGGCTATTTCCATCTGGTAGGAGGTGGGGACGAAGCTTACGTGCAGGTTCTCTTTCTTGATTTTCTGCGCTACTAGTTCCAGTGCTTTGAGGACTGTGCTGCCGCTTCCGAGGCCGATGGTGGAGCCGTTCTTGATTTCTCTGATGGCCTGGGCTGCGGCGCTTAGCCTGGCTTTGTCGACCCAGGACATTTCTTAGCCTTCTGTCTCGATCTGTTCGAGGCGTTCCATGGCCTTGAGGACCTCTTCCCGGATGGCTTCCAGCCGTTCTTCTTCTTTATTCTTAGGCTTCTCCTTGGAGGGTCTTTCCTTGTTCGCGCTCGGCTGGGCAGGGGTAGCCGGCGGGGTCTCAGTCTTCACAGGCTGGGATATGGGAACCGGGACTTTGGCTTCCTGAGCTGTGATCTGGGTTATGCTGGGCTTGATCTGGTTGATTCTGGCGTCTATCTCCATGAGCTTCTCGTTGAAGCTTTTCAAGAGGTCTTCTTTCGCCGATTCCAGCTCGTGGAGGTCCACGAGTTTCTTGTGAGTGTCAATTTCCCCGTCAACTCGTTTCAGGTCTACTTTGTACCGTTGGGCCAGCTGGTTTCTCTCAGCTTCCGTGATTTGTCCTTTCGCTTCTGCTTCGTAGATTTTCGTGAGCGCGTCGCCGACAATGTCTCTTTCCAGGCTTGCGACGCGTAATCGTTCCCGGGCCTTCGAAACGTCGCTTTCTGTCACTGTCTTTTTCAGTATGTCTGGTACTGGGAAGGGTTCGATGC
>CAYIBO010000023.1:0-14861 GCA_964361545.1 uncultured Candidatus Bathyarchaeia archaeon | reverse complement strand
AGAGCATCGGCTGAAGCTCTCGCTGCGCCTGAGGACCCTTGACAATGTCGTCGACTTCATTCATAGTAAGGGCCTTATCTCCATGCTGGGTGGAAGCGAGCTTCCAAGCCTCGTCAGCGCCCTCCTCGGGAAACCTTGGAAGCCTACTGGAAAGGGCTTCACCTCCTGGCTGGAATGGTGGGACCTTCAAATCTCAGGGAAGAATGCAGGATACCTGCTCACGGACATACCGAGGAGAAAAGACGTTCTCGGAACGAGAATCTTCAGAAACAACAAGACCTTCGTATCTAACAGGCTCTGGCCGACCCTTGACCCGATAGTCAGACGCTACCAGGAGCTAACTGGCAAGCACGAGATTCTGTCTCAGCTTGAGTGGAAGATAATCGATACTCTAGAAACGAAAGGTCCCACCCGAACTGACAAGTTGAGAGCGGCCCTCAGCCTTGAAGGGAAACAGCACACTGCCAAGTTTCACCGAGCCCTCGCCCAATTGGAAAACCACGGTCTCATAGTGGGCTACGAGGACCCGAACCCCGAAAAGCACCTGCACGCGGCGATCTGGAACCTCTGGGACCGGAGAACAGAACTCCCAAGGAAAGCTCCTCACATGTCGTATCAGGAGGCGATGGCACGTTTGTTAGAAAAGACGATTGACGCTTCAGTTCTTGTCGCTGAAAGCGAGGTACCGAAATGGTTTCCGTGGGAAGGAAGCCTAGAGGGGAAAGAAGAACTGGTCAAAACGGGTAGAGTTGTAAAAACAGAGTCGTATCTCGTAGCGGCAAGAGTGGCAGAAGAGTGAGGGCTAGGCTAGTTCTAGCATCCGCTGGATTGCAATCCGGGCCCGGTCGGCGGTTTCCTGCGGGACCCTGACCTCGTAGACCATACTTCGCAGTGAGTCGGCGACCTTCTCCAAGGTTATCATCTTCATGTACTGGCATACAGCATCCTCCTTCACCGGCAGGAACATTTTCCCGGGATTCTCCTTCCTCATACGGTGGAGGATTCCCGTCTCCGTAGCCACGACGAACTTGTTCGCCTGAGACTGGCGGGCTTGGCGTACCATTCCCTCTGTCGAATAGACGTGTGTCGGGGAGGGGTTGAAGTCGCCCTTCTCGGCGAAATACATGAACTGGGTCACGCAGCCACACTCGGGGTGAATCAAGAACTCAGCATCAGGATGCTCGGACAGCTTCTGGTTGACGATGTCAGGAGTTATGCCGGCGTGGACGTGACATTCTCCCGGCCATATCTCGATGTCTCGGCCCGTCTTCTCCTTAACATATGCTCCCAGGAACAGGTCGGGAAGAAAGAGAATCTTCCGGTCCGGTGGGACGCTGTTGACTACTTTCATGGCGTTGCTGCTGGTGCAGACGTAGTCGCTCTCGGCCTTGACCTCTGCCGTAGTGTTGCTGTACGCCACTACCACAGCGTCAGGATGATCTTTCTTCCAGGCGCGCAGCTGGTCAGCGTTGATTGTGGCGGCCAGGGAGCAGCCCGCGTTCAGATCGGGTATGAGGACCCGTTTCTCCGGACAGATTATTGAGGCGGTCTCGGCCATGAAATGCACGCCGCAGAAGACGATCACGTTGGCCGGGGTCCTGGCCGCGGCCTGGGAAAGCCCTAGAGAATCGCCTACAAAATCGGCAATATCCTGGACCTCGGGCACCTGGTAGTTGTGGGATAGAATTACCGCGTTCCTTTCCTCTTTCAGCCTCAGAATCTCCTCTACCAGTTCTTGATGACCGTTGAACTGGAGGTTCTGGGCCAAGAGGGATCGCGTCTAGAAAACATAAATCGTTTCGTTAAAACATTGCCTTTGAGAGAAACCTAGGCCCTCATGATTTTCAGTGCTCGCTACCGGGAAAGAGTATCTTTTATCCAGACAGGACAGGCTCTGAGTTGAACCTGCTTGATAGTCAAGCAGACCTACAAGGGTCCTGATGGTCGTCTGTACGACTGGGTGGACGTTGAGAACGGGTCTGTCGACGAGATAACCCAGACGGCCCACGAGTTTAGAATTCACCAATTGTGCATTGAGACGATCCTGGAGGGCGGGGAAAGACCGCGCATCCAGGACTTTGACGACTACAGCTTCATAGTCCTCCAACCCATAACCTCCATTACAGGAGACCAAGAGTTCGGCGAACTGTACGTCATCCTCTCCAAGAAATGGGTCCTGACCTTTCACAAGGACTCTCTCAGAGAGATAGGGGACCTGCGAAAGGCGATCGCTTCCGGGTCTAAAGCCGTCGCCCAGGGACCCGACTTCCTCTTCTACAGCATCCTAAGCCGGACCCTAGAATCCTACTATACCCTAGCTGATAACTTCGAAGCCAAACTGGAAGTGTTGGAAGAGGCTATCGCAGAACCTTCTCCCGAGTCCGTGTTGAACCGCATGATGGCTCTCCGGCGGGACGTGGTCTCCATTCGCAGAATCCTGTCCTATACCCGCGAAGTCGTGGCCACAATGCTGCGGGAAGACTTCTACGACCTCAACGACGAGGACGAAAGATACTACCGGGACTCACATTTCCAGCTCTCACACTTGCTAGAGTCGGTGGAAACCTACAGGGAATTCCTCTCCGACCTTCGGGACTCGTACATGAGCGCCGTCTCCCTGAGCCTAAATGAGGTGATGAAGAAGCTGACAATGGTCGGGACGATTGCGCTCCCGCTGATAGTGGTTTCCGGAATATATGGAATGAACCTTCAAGGGCTGCCTTTTTCGGAGAGCCCGCTGGGCGGACTTACCGCGGTTATACTGATGATTCTGTTTAGCCTCTTTCTTGGCTTCTACTTTAGAAAAAAACGCTGGATCTAATACTTGTAGACCCGTTCTTCCGCCATTTCTAACGGAATTCCTAACCCGGACACTATGCGGTTTGCGAAGTTGAAGTAGCTTGCAATCAGGTTGATGCGAAGAATGTCTTCATCGGCGAAACCCGCCCTTCTCACCTCCTCCACATCCGATTCGGAAACAGACTCCGGCGACCTTGTCAGTTTGGCAGCGTACTGCAGCATGGCCTTGTCCTTTGTCGTTATGCTTGCAGAGGCGAAATCCCTCTTCAGACTCTCGAGCAGGGGCTGATGATGTACGTGTGCTAGTAGAGCCTCGCCGTGGTGGGTCACGCAGTAACGGCAGTTGTTTGTCTGAGAGACGACGACCGCGATCATCTCTCGCTGCGCCCTCGTTAGGGTTGATTTTCCAAACATCAGGTGCAGGTAGAGGTCTAGATGAAGTCGCATTGCCTTTGGGTCGAGGCTGTGCGCCTTCATCACGTTAGAGATGTGACCTCGTCTCTGTCGAACATCCTCGTACTGGGCTTTCAGCTCTCCACTTGCTTGTTCCTCGTCGATGATCTTTATCCAGGCCAATGCTCAGCCCTCAGACATTTGGGTCATGGTAAGACGCTCTCCTAGCGGCGATGTAGTAATGTTCCTTGGAGACCTCTTCAAAAACCACTACCGTCTGGTCGCGGGGCGCCTTGGCGATTCTCTCAAAAGCCTCTGTTATGGCCTCCGCCAACTGGTCCTTCTGCTGCTGAGTTCTCCCAGGATACATCAGAATACGAACGATGGGCATTATGCTATCAGGGCATGGTTTGTGTGCTATTTCTCAAAAAGCTTCCTGGGAGCCGAGACCTAGGGCCGGGCCGGGGCAGTTTGGCCCAGTTACTTTAGTTTCTCGACGAGTATAGAGGGTGATATTTTCGTTACGCCCCCGATGGGGGCGAGCCTCTTGTTAATGATCTCCGAGAGCGAATCGCTGTCTTCGGCCCAGACCTCGACTAGAAAGGCATGCTCGCCTAGGGTAGTTGATACTGACTTGACCTCTGGTATCTGGCTGAGCTTCCGTCCTACCTCCAAGATCTTGGACGGTTCAACATCCAATCCTATGAATGAGCGAGCATTGTAGCCGAGTTTGAGATGGTCAACCTCGACAGTAAACTTGATCACCTGCTTCTCCCGCATGGCGAGAATTCTCTTTCTGACGGTCGATTCGTTCATGCCCAGCTTCTGGGCTACATCCCTGTAAGGAAGACTGGCGTCCTTCTGCAGCAAAGCGATAATCCTGGCGTTGATTCCGTTCAGCGGCATGATGCTTGTTTCCGTTTTGCGGAAATGCGCATCCGGCAGGCTTATATAACTTTCCCCTATACATATATCGTAAGCATCCTGCAGGACCAAAATATCAGCCTGCAGGAATCTATCGAAACCTAGAGTGGGATGCCAAAACGTCCATCAAGGTAATGGTAGCCTTCGGGCCCCAAACGTTCAGGATGCTTGAGGGCGAGGCGAAAGACAGATGCATCTCTGTACAGGAGCTGCGGAGGGCAGTCATCATTCCTGAATGGTTTAGGACCCAAAGCGACATAGGAAAGAGTCCCGGGTCCATGTATCGGCCGAGAATCGGCGAATCCCGCGAGAATTCCCTATCAAACTCTCGCCCCGGAAATCACCGTCTCTAGACCAAAAATTCCCCTTTTTTCTTGAAAACTCCGGACGCGACATAGTCACCTTTATCGCTCAAGGTTCCATTCTGGACGACTGTACTTTGACCGGTACAATTCCTCCGAAACAGACAACTCCTCCCTCGTCAGCTCACCCTCCTCTAGGCTGATACTGTAGCAGGTTTCGATCCCTCTGACTATGGCGTCCCGGACCTCGCGAGTCGTCACATCCCGGTTTAGCTCGTCCCGCACGGTCGTGACACGTTTCTGGACACTAACCACATGCTTGTCGGCCAGCTTTACTTTCGGCACGTTCAGAACCTTTCCCAGGATAGCCAGGTCGGACGCGACCAGGATACAGCCGTGATGGAAAATTGCTCCCCACCTTATGCTCCCGGCTGCCCCTGAAACCTTCTTTCCATCAACCTGGATATCATTGATGGTTTGGAACTCTGCCCCTACTCCAAGGGACCTGAGTCCCTGGACCGCACCCTCTGAGAGCCTTCGGAAAACAGACTGCAGGTCAGATTCTGGAACCAGAGCATGCCCTTTCCTCAAGGATATGGCATAATTCAGATTCCCACTGTCATGGTAAACAGCTCCACCACCCGTAAACCGGCGGACGACCTGGGTCCCTGTCTCCTTACACGCCTCAAAGTTCACCTCCAACTCCGCAGACTGAAAGCATCCTAGGACGATGGTGTTGGAATTGTGCCAGAACCGAACCGTGTTAGGAGCTTTACCCTCGCCCACAGCCCGGGGAATAGCCTCCTCAACAGCGAGATTCATGAAGGGGTCGTCCCGGTACTCAAGGTCGACGAGACGCCAAGTCTCCTTCACGCGTCGACAGCCTCCTCCTTGGCGGACAGTAGTGCGTTGACGAAGTCGTCCGCCGAGACACCCAGTCCCTGGGCTCGTGTGGCGCTAAAGAACCGGTCAATCGCGAGTCTGACTTCTGCCTCTCGAAGGGGGACATCTTCCAGAATCTTCTCGAGCTTCGACAGGTCCTCCTCCGGTACTAGGAAGAAGTCTCCGGAAATCCGGACAGATTCTATCACTCCGTTTTCCTCCTTCAACCGGACCCGGACAAGCTTGCCCCCAGGGGCCTTGTAATCCGCACTTTTCACCGAAACCATGCTCGACAACCTGAGAAAAGGGACGCAAGAACCATCCGGGTTTTAATTCCTACGCTTATCAAACTAGATACCCGACCGCTAGGTCAGGTTTCGCGAACTGTCCATCGAAAGTCAGCTTCGTTGAAACTGTATACCTTCTTCTCGTCGGTTAAGCTGAAACCTCGAAACTCGTGCCACCTGTCCGAGGCTTTGTCGAAAGAACACTCGATGAGACTCAATGGTTCAAGCATCGCTTCAGGCCGAACCATCTGATGAACAATACCCGTTAGATGGCCTATCTGATCTAATGCCGAACTCATTTCCTCATGGTCCAAGGAGCCTGATCTGAAGACTAGGCGGATCTCCTTTCCAACAAAGGTGAGGTTGAAGGCTGCTCCGGCTCTTCCTCTGCGATGCCTCACCTGTTTGAAGAGTTCCTTGAGGTCGCGCCAGTTCTCCTGCAACACGCCGGTGAAGAGGTCCACGTTGTAGGGATGGTGGAAAACTATGTTGATGCGTGTTGCAAGGTCCTCGTCTGGAAGATCAACGTAAGAGGGCTGCTCAACCCGGAACCTCTTCTTGAGAATCTGGTACAGTGCTTCATGTTCAAACGGTGACAGCTCTCCTTCAATCAAGACCTCAGCAAGAGGCTTTGAGCCTTCCAGCAGGCGGCACCCCAAACTATTGTAGTGCTTAATCCTGTGTCAATCCCCAAGATAAGCACATGGGCCTCCCGCTCGAAGGATTGCGAGTCATAGACCTGACGAAGGATTTCGCCGGTCCCTTCTGCACCATGCTACTGTCAGACCTCGGAGCTGAAGTGATCAAGATAGAAAAGCCGGGTCTGGGCGATGAGACCCGAGCCTGGGGTCCTCCCTTCATCAAGGGGTTGAGCTACTATTTCCTCAGCCTCAACCGGGGAAAGAAGAGCGTCACCCTTAACCTCAAGACAGGGGAAGCTCGGAAGATCGTAAGGCAGCTAGTTCGGGACGCGGACATTTTTGTAGAGAGCTTTCGTCCCGGAACACTTCTCCAGTACGGGCTTGACTATCCCAGATTGCGCAGAATCAACAAGGCCTTAGTCTATTGCTCAATCTCGGGCTTCGGCCAAACCGGTCCGTATAGGAACCGCCCGGGCTACGACCTCGTCGCCTTTGCTATGAGCGGGATAATGAGCACCACAGGCGAAGAGGGACGACCACTCATCAGAGTAAGCACTCCGGTGGCAGACATAGCAGCGGGACACTACGCTGCAACGGCCATTCTGGCATCTCTCGCGAAACGCCTCGTCACGGGACGAGGAGACTGCATTGACATTTCGTTGCTCGATTCAATCGTCTCCTGGCTCACATACAACGCCACCTACTACTTCGCCACTGGCAAACAGCCCCCGCGAATGGGATCCGCCCATCCTAACATCGTTCCCTACCAGGCCTTCAAGTGCAAAGACACGGAGCTCGTGATCGCTGTCGGAAACGACCAGCAATGGAAGTCTCTCTGTGAAGCAGTGGGTTTGCAAAGTCTGTTGGAGGATAGGAGGTTTGTCACAAACCCTCTGAGGGTCCGGAACCGCACAGCCCTGATACCAATTCTCTCAAAACTGTTCAGAAAGCAAAGAGCAGTATACTGGCATCGACTGTTCCTCCAGAGTCGGGTCCCTTCGACACCTGTCTACAACATTGGAGACGTGGTCAGGGACGCTCAGGTTCTAAGACGAGGATTGATAGTTCATCCGAAGTCCAAGGTTCCTCAGCTTGGGACACCGTTGTTACTCTTAGGAAGTAAGACGCGTTCTTATTCCGAGCCTCCAAAGCTCGGCGAACATACTAGCCTCATTCTCAGGGAGCTAGGGTATCCCGAGTCGGCATTGAAGAGACTCAGAGCAACTGGTTCAATAGGCTGACCCTAACCGTCACTGCTGACGAATCTGACTAGTACCATCTTCCCTTTCGCGTCGGCCACTCAATACCACTGTTGGGGAGCAGTACCGTGGGGCGAAGGGGCCGACTGCTTCTAAGATGGGGCCCCTATCACTCTCACCCCTAACAGCATAACACTACATTCGAGACTCCACTTCTCGCAAACAATAAAGGAAGGGCCCACCTTACTGAACGGGCAGCAGTCTGCCTGACAGGATTAGAAAGTGATACGCTCTCCTCGCAATCCGCTGAAGACCCGTAATCTCAAGAAGCTGGCTGGACTCTCAACTGGGCTAGGATTTCTAGCTACTGGCTGGACCATATACTCCAACCACGGTTTCGACTCCAGCATGCTCTTCTTCATAGGCTTCTTGTTGCTGCCGCTCGGAGTGATTACGCTGGGGACCAGCCTCGTCGGAAGCTCAGAAGAAACCTAAAACTAGCCTGGCAGAATTATAGAGAGCTGTCTACCAGGGCTCTCTCAATACCTTATTACGAGAGAAATCTCCCTGACGACGAAACGGTCTCCAAAATGAAAGCGAAGGGCCAGAAACGCAGGGAGAAGAAGCCGGGCCGTCTTCGTGACGAGGAGCCGATCCTCGCGAACGAGCTAGAAGAGGAGAATGCCATCTTGGGAAACCCCATCGAGGGCACCCTCCTCTGATCATCCCAACCGGGCATGGGTCCGGTAAGAAGCGAGACCAGCACCCCTCAACCGGCCTCCTATCTTCGAAATGATACCTGGAGCGTCGGTTCCAACCTTGCACATAAGGCACTGAACGAACAGCGAGAGACTCTCAACTTTGATAACATCGTATTGAAGCCCGGCCGATTTGACTGCGTTCTCCACCTGTTGCCTCCCCACTCCCACGGCTAGGACCCTGTCGAACGGGAGTCTCTTCCATGAAAGCAACAGGTCCCGGGTCCTGTCAGCCAGCTCCACAGTAAGCTTCTCCCCATCAATCTCCGTCATCACAACCAGCAGTGGAAAATAGTCGACCAGAGCATTTTCGTCAAGAATCTCCCGGCATGGCTTCGCAGCCCCGTCCGCGAGCTGCGCCCTCATCCGATGCAGAGGATAGAGCGCGTCCTTACGCACCGGCTCGACAACGCAGAGGTCAACGTAAACGCCGAACCCTACTCTTCCCGATCCAGTCACAAAGCCTTTGAGAACGTCCCATCGCTCTACCCTTGCACTCTGGACCGGGGCCTCTCCGAGTCTTTCTTTGAGAAGGTTGACGAAGGCTTCCGCGTCATCGCCCTTCGCCCTGACCCCGAGCCAACCGTGGTTTGAGGAAAACTGCCATTCAACCTGAAGCCCTTGGGCTTCTCGTGCTAGAAAACTACTGACCAGTTCCGAGCTGTGTTTCAGGACCCTTTCGGGAATCTTCTCTGCGAGGGTGGCGGTCAGCCAACCCTCTTCCAAAAACCCCAGCTTCCCTACAGGTCAGAGCCGGTTGTTTGAGAAGGCTGAAGGTCGCTCGGAAAGCTCAGCCTCTAGCTTGCGAGCCGAATCTTCCAAAACCTCAATCGTCTTGCTGTTATCCTCACTAATCAACTGGTCGTTACAACCACCACAGCGAAAGGCTGACTCCATAGCGTCCTCAAAAGTGACACGGACTGTCAAGCACCCTTTGCACATGAAGAAACTGTGACTCTTTTCATGCTCAAGACGCTGCCTGACCTTCTCCAGCACCTTCTTCTTCCGGCTCCGGACAAAAGCGTCAATTTGGTCGGGCTGGAGCTTCCAGTGGTAGATGAACCAGCCAGTATTCTCGTCCCGGCTCCTAGTACACGTCACAAGAGCATGGTTGTAGAGCTTGTAGAGGACCTTGCGCGCCGTGTTCAGCCGGACGTTCGCCTGGGTGGCGATAACGTCGTCGGTGGTGGTTCCGGCTTGGGCTAGGGCTGTAACTACGCTGATAGCCTCTTGGCCGCCGAAGAAGCTTGCCAGTCTGGCAAGATCATCATTGTTAGTCGCCATACCCTTGAAAAGACCCCTCGTTACCCTATATACGGCGCTTCTCCAATTTAATGTATTACCCGGGCCTCACCGGGGGCGATGAGAAGAGTAGTCGTCCTTCGCATGGGACACCGGTTCTTCCGAGACTCTAGGGTAACGACACATGTCTGCCTGACAGTCAGGGCAATGGGCGCAAATGGTGCGATAATAGCCGACAGAGAAGACAAGGACGTTGAAGCCACCGTTCGGGACGTAGTCAAACGGTTTGGTGGAAGCTTCGAAATCGAGAGCGGGAAGCCCTGGAGACGAGTCGTGCGCGACTGGAAGAACGTTGGGGGACTGGTGGTACACCTCACTGCCTATGGTCTACCCTTGCCGAAAGTGGTTGACGAGATCCGACAGACAGGCCGTGACATACTCGTGGTGGTGGGGTCCGAAAAGATGCCGGGCGAAGTGTTCAAGCTGGCAGACTGGAATGTCTCAGTCACCAACCAGCCCATGAGTGAGGTGGCGGCTCTCGCAGTCTTCTTGGACTGGTTCAACCAGCACGAGGAATTCGACCTGGACTTTCCAGACGCCGAAGTCCAGATCATCCCTTCAAGGGACCAGAAGAGAATTCGACAGACCAAGTAACCTTTCCAAATGAAACCATCCGTCTTCCTAGACTGGTTCGGAGTCATTGCCGACAATGATGTCATGACACGTCGCTGGCGAAGAGTGGAGGCACAACTGCTCCACCGGAAATACGGGGGCAGCCTGTCAAGATGGATCTCAGTTCACGACAGAGCTTTCCAATGGTACCTCAACTACTGGTCCAAGCACGGACCGAGAAGCCGTAGAAATTATCGAGCTCTCTGGAAGCTCTGCGAAGTGGAGTGGATGAGACGGACCCTTGAATGGGCAGGGGTAGGGCCGCCCAATTCCGAGAGAGAACTTTTCAAGCTAGACAGAGAACTAACCTATGAGATAACTCGACGAATCGACCCGACATATCCATTCGCTCGACAGACCCTGGAAACGCTTCGACAATCTGGATGGCGGCTGTTCCTCGTCTCTGGTGCGGACAGCGCCTACGTCAAAGGAGCACTTGAAGCCACGAAACTGAAAAGCTTCTTCAAGGACACATACTCACCGGACACGCTTAACGCCTTCAAAGGAAGCCTACCCTACTGGAAGAAAATCCTGAGACTGTCAAAATCAGACCCCAAATCCTCGGTTGTGGTCGATGACAGGCCCAAATTCCTCCGTGTCCCTGCAAAGCTCGGCTTCCAAACAATTCTCGTCAGCCGCAACGCAACATCGAGCCAGCCATTCCCCCAGGTGGCGAGCATCAGACAGCTTCTCTCTGCCAGCCTTCTGCCAAATCTTAAGAACAGTGAAGGCCCAAACGTCGTCTGACAGGATTGCCCGAAGAGCAACTCGCAACTCTGGCCAAAGCATTGGTTCTAGCTGGTGGTGTCATTCTAGTAGTGGCTGGAATGATAGAATTCGTCGGCGGCAACGTATCTTCCTACATCAATTCTCCGTTGAGCGGCCTTGAACGGGCCCAAGAAGGGGTCCTTGCCATTGTCGCCGGCGTCTTAGCACTCTCTGGCTACCGCCAACTCCACATGATAGGATGGAGTGTCTTGCTGATAGTGCTGGGAATTGTCACTGGAGGTCTGGGCGGCATCCTCATCCTGGTAAGTGGACTAGTATCCTTGGTCGTAGTTCACGCGGAAAAGACGGTCAGTCTCCAGCGCTAGCTTGCCCCTTGTGGCAACCCAGCTACTTCGTTTCCTGGCCTTTGTGGCGTACCAGAGCCACATCTCCCAGCGTAACGCCAGAGGACGCGGCTGAATGCAGGCTTGCGGCCGGAACCTCAACTTCCTCCTTTGGGACAAGCAGTTTCACCCGCAGAATGTGCTCCAGTTCCTTTGTCAACCGCATAGCGGGCAGCATCTTTCCCAGCTCGATTTTCTGTATCAGCGTCAGCTTCTCCTTGGCTTTGAAGGCAAGGTCCTGTTGGGAGAGTCCCAACTTCTCCCGGGCCTGTTTGATGATGCGTGGATACTCGTCCACTAGGTCCGATTCTTCAACGGCCTTTGGTAAGCTCTCAATGGGTGGCCTGAAACTCGGGCTGGCTCCGATTGCTGGTCTTCGTGGGCGCGGTCGGTCGGGAAAACCTGGCAGCTCTTTGCCAAGGCCGGCGCAGTGTTTGCACACTACTAGGGTTGCGCCTTCCACCAGGGCCCTGGCGGGCTTTCCGACTATCTCGCGCCCGCAGACCTCACAGAACAAGGCTATTGCAAAACCTCGCGCGAGAACAGTAGAAATAGCCTCCTATCCTGCTTAATTGCCTATCGGAACATGTCGCCAACTCCCAGACATCAACTAGAATCCGGCAAAGTTCCATGAAGGATTGACGTATGACTTCTGAACCGGTGAAGCCTGAACTACACGAGCTTCGAAGAATCAGAACAATCGCCTCCTACCAGTTCGGCGGAGGAGCAGCGAAGGCGTTTCCCCCGACGATAAGAATCACCAGATCACCCCACACACACAAGATACGACACATCTACAACCAGGGCAAGCTGATGGCGACATTGAGGGCTAAGGATGGTTTTCTCGCTCTGACCACTGAAGGCGGCAGGGTTTTACAGATAATTTTCAGACCTCCCCGGCTACGGGTCAAAGTAGTTCCTGGAGTCGAGAAGTTCATCAGGAACGGTGGAAGCGTCTTCGCAAAACATGTCCGGAGCGTCGACCCCGAAATTCGTCCGGGAGAAGAAGTACTGGTTGTGGACAGCAGGGACAGGCTACTCGGGGTTGGAAGGACATTCTTCAACGCTGAAGAAATGCTCAGCTTTAGCGTTGGGGTAGCCGTGAAAGTTCGGCACGCCGTTGGAACCGCATGATAGGCTTAACAAGCACACCTGCCTCGTCTCTGGTGACGGCCGGATGATGCGCCGCAAGATTAGCGCACGCGAACAACAACGTATGATGCAACGAATGGGCATGCAGGTCCAACAACTCGACAACGTGATCCGTGTCATAATGGAGACCCCGAGCAGGAGAATCGTAATCGATGACCCAGAAGTTGCAACGGTAACCGTTCAGGGCCAGACCATCTACCAAGTAGGCGGCGGGAGCGTCAAAGAAGAGGTCGTCAGCGGACAGGCTTCGGTGGACGATGCGAAGCTGGTCGCGTCCCAGGCCGGCGTTTCCCAAGAAGAAGCGTCCGAGGCACTCAGACAGTCAGGCGGCGACCTGGCCCAGGCCATCGTCCTTCTCAAACAGAAGAAGACCTGAGTCGAAGCAGCGGAATGACAATTCTTGCAACCTCCTGCCACATAACTAGTGGCAATCTCGTGCTTCTGCTAAGGAAGAGAGAGGGCCTGTTTGGTGGTGGAAAATGGGACCCGCCAGGAGGAAAGATCAAGCACGGAGAGTCTCCAGAAGAGTGTGTGGTAAGAGAAATTTCTGAGGAGACCGGACTCAAGATTACTGACCCGGACGGCCGTGGCGTACTGCACTACTACAAGGACGACCAGAGGGAGACCCCAGACTGGACTGTATACCTGTTCGTGGCACAAAGGTTCCGTGGGACCCCTAGCGAGAGCCGAGAAGGAACCCTCCGCTGGTTCAGAACAGACGAGCTTCCCCTGGAAGAGATGTGGGAAGACTACCGGTACTGGTACAGGCACTTGCTAGATGGAAGGAAACTGGAGGGAGGGTTCTATTTCTCCGGCAACTTCGAGAAGCTGAGAGAACACTGGCTCAAAGTTCTGTAGCCCGACTCTTCAGTTCGTCGGGGTCCTACGAAAAGGTGAAGTTCACGGTAACTGTCACAGTCAGGTTGAGCTGGATTATGCCTCCCACAGGTGCCACACTAGCAGTGATCTGTATGTCTAGCTTGTAGGACCCTGGAACGCGGACCCCTTCGTCTACGCCTAAGTAGATTGTGTGGTCCCTTGTTCCCATGGCACCGCTGATGTTGACGTTCCCAAGGTCAATGGTCTGGCCAGACGGGTTAGTTAGTTGAAGACTCATGGTTATGTTGGCCGTTCCTCTTGAAGAGGATACATCAGTGTCCGCGGTTCGGACCCTACCACTCATTCTGGTGCCGAACATGTACTCGTACGCAGTCTGCATCTCCACAGTTACCTGTGCAGTCGTTGTTGTCAGGGACCCTGTCGTCTCGCCGAAGGTTATCCGTCTAAGCGGAACGGTGAAGCCTCCATAGACTAAGAGGGGCATCACGAGAACTCCGGCCGAGACTGCTACTAGTAGCAGTGCAATGCCTATTTTCCTGTTGGATTTCTGAGGGGGTGTAGGAGTTGACATTGTCCGTAGAACTCGGCATGCGGAGCATTCGCTATTAGATTTCTGTTACCCTCCCTAGTCCCATATCGGTCAGCCTTAAGTCCGAGACTGTCGCGCATCGTCCACGTAGTGTTGTGAATGCGGCTAGTGCAATGCGTTCCCAATTTCAGTGAGGGCCGCCGGAAGGAAGTCATAGAATCCATCGCCAACGAGATAAGAGCAATCCCCGCAGTAACGCTTCTTGATGTGGAGTCCAACGCGGACCATAACCGGTCTGTCGTAACCTTCGTGGGCGAGCCGGGACCCGTGAAAGAAGCCGCCATGGCGGCCGGGCGAAAAGCGGTGGAGCTGATTGACCTGAACCATCACAAGGGCGAACATCCCCGGATGGGAGCGGTTGACGTCGTCCCGTTCGTCCCGGTCTCAGGAGCGACCATGGAGGACTGTGTCGCGCTTGCCAGGCAGTTTGGGCAGGAGTTTGCAGAACAACTCCACGTCCCTGTTTTCCTCTATGAGGAAGCCGCCATGATGCCCGACCGGCGAAACCTTGCGGACGTACGTACCGGAGAGTTTGAAGGGCTCCGCGACCAAATAGGCAAAGACCCTTCAAGAAAACCAGACTTTGGCCCCGAGAAGATCCATCCGACTGCAGGCGCTACAGCTGTAGGTGCACGGGAGATTCTCATCGCCTTCAACGTGAACCTCGGGACAAGCGACCCCAACATTGCAAAGAAAGTAGCCCACGAACTGCGCTCGAGGGATGGCGGGTTGGCCTACGTGAAGGCTCTGGGGTTCGAGCTGAAAGGGCGGGGAATCGTACAGGTCTCCATGAACATGACCAACTACCACAAGAGCCAGCTCTTCAAGGCCTACGAGCTTGTGAAACTGTTCGCCGAGAGATACGGGGTCCCAGTCGTTGGAAGCGAGATTGTAGGCCTCACACCAATGGATGCGTTGATAGATGCTTCCGAGTTCTACTTGAGACTTGAAAACTTCAGCCGCGACCAGGTACTGGAGCGGAAACTCTTCGCGCCAAGGCCTTCGACCCTCACAGACCAAAGTCTTGCGGTATTCAGCGAGGAGGTCGCGTCCAGGAAGGCTACGCCTG
>CAYIBO010000022.1:6153-15234 GCA_964361545.1 uncultured Candidatus Bathyarchaeia archaeon | reverse complement strand
GGGTTCCGCTCTCCGTTTGCAGAGCAAGAGCATAGCGGCTGCTGCCGGAAGCTCCACCATTTCATCCCGGAACGGCCCAAACCGCTTCTCGCCAAGCCTAAACTCAGGCGCATTCTTGACCTGAACCTTCATTTGTCCTTGAAAGGCAATCGACTCCGTAAAGGGGTCGAAGTCGTCAAAATCATCTCTGGGCATGTCCACAGATAACAGTCCTGTATGTCCGTTAAGCGTTCCGGGGAGCCGTATCAGTCTGTGGATGTCGGTAGTCACAACAGTATCTATCCTCGCAGACCTTCTTTCAACAGCTTTACGAGCCAGGTTTTTCCAAGTCGAATAACCTATTCCCTTGATCGAACTCCACAGAGGCTTGTCCAGAAGTCTGTCCCTGTTCCAACCCTTCAGAATGTTTACCTGAGTCGATGTAAGCCCCAGATCTGGTTGTTCGATATCACCATTGAGGACGTCATAGATTCCGGCCACCATACGCCTGCGCCAGCCTGGCTGCCCAATCTCCGGACCTTCAACCATCTTCAAACCATCAATGGAAGTCTCGGCTAGGTCATGAAGCTCGGCCTCCAGGCCGTTACCAAGAATGTAGTCCACAATCTCCTTTCGTCTCTCCTCCTCGAGCCTCCCCTCCTCGGGTCCGTTCAATTCTGATTCTCTCTGATTCTCCTTTGACCAGTAGACGTGGACATGGTACCCTCTGTGTCCGGAGAAGAAGATGCGAAACCCGTTTGGATCGAGCCCGAAGTCTGAGATCAGAAAATCAAATAGCTTCAGCGTCTCTTCTTTGGCATATTGCAGGCATCTCTCGCATAGCCAAGTCTGCTCTTCGAGCCTGTCGTTCTTACACTTCGGACAAATTGCGGGTGTTGTTCCCTGCCCCATAGTCTGACAGGCCTTGCATTTCCAAGCATCGTGAGAAGCCTTGCAAGGCGTTTCCAGATGGTCGGCATCTATGTCGAATCCCAAATCCGCGCCCAGCCATCCCTTCTCTTCCATGGGCGCTGTCGGGGCCTTGTAGTAGGCTGTGGAGAAGTAGACGTGAGCAGGCACGAGGTCGCGGATCGCTGACAGTAGAGCTTCCTGGCTCTTGAAGGCTCGATGTCGGACCATAAACTTCTCTTTGAAGAGCAGAAACCCATACTCCCGCTTCTCCATCTTTGGAGGAAGAGCTAATCTCGCGTTGGAGCTCAGGTAGTATTGCTGAAACCTTTGCCGGATCAACTGCTCTGTCGGGTTCACTTTCTCGGACCCTTCCGAGAGAGAAATCTAGCCTGCTTCTTGTAGTAGCTCAACGGGTTACGAATTGTGGCACAAACTTCGTCGGGTTTGTAGCACACACCATGGGTCTTCAGCGTGGTGCACATGGGACACGTGTATTTCGTCCGGCCGCCACGCTTACCCGCAATATGCTCCACTTGGTACCGTGTCATTCGTTCGGAGAAGTCACTGGCCGGCTTGAACGCGCGAACAATCTCCTCTTCGTCAGCGCCAATGTTGGCCATGAAAGCTGCCAGGGTGAACCTTCCCATGTGGGGAACGTTCTTCCCCTCGCCCAACTCGTCGATTAGGTGTCGCACACAGGGCGGCATCGCCTCCGGCACCGGAACTTTCGGAAGCTCGTAAGTCGTCGGGATTCCTAACCATTTGACAATGAGCCCCTTGGTCTGCTCGACCTTTGGCTGCAGTAGTTTCGGAATCTCCCTCGGAGGCTTACTGGCCCTTTCGACTATTCGGGTCCTGACCTCTTCCTCCAGCAGCCGGGCGACTTCGTCCCTTGTCGCGTAGACGAACCCGTGGTCCAGAACCCGATTCGATAACTTCCATTTCGGCTCTCGCAACAGGACAGCGTTTCGGAGAAAGTCAGTGAGACCCACTGCAAAATCATACACGCGCCTCCCAAGCTGGGCGTCAACCCTTTTCAGCTTCCATCCAAAGGTTTTGGTGGCGATGTGTTCCAGCTTCTCGGGAGGTTCCTGCCGTAGCAGCTCATAGGCTCTCTTCGCCTCCGCAAGGGCGAACCTTCTTCTTGCCCGCTCCTCGCCCGTGAGACTCAGAATCAGATTCGAAACTGGGAACGAGAGAATCTCTGTCTTCTCGTCTGCTCCATTGTGGGAGACCCGGCCTTTTGAGAGGGCTTCCTCTAGCCGTTTCTCTGCCCGGTCGAGGATTGTGCCGAACTCTGGCGAGGCAACATCGTCTATGGATAAGCCTAGTTCTTTGATGTATTCGCTGGCTTCTGCGAGGAAGGGGTACTTTGCCAGGTCAGCCCTTGTTAACATTCGCCCTTATTCAGCTTCTATTCTAGGGGCGAGATAGTAAAGAAGCCTCCCCTGCTGGGGCATCTCAAACTCCACCTTGATCGGCATATTGGTCGAAAACTCCAACGAGGTGATTTCGGATGCGCTGGATCCTGCGCGTATGATCTCGCCCAGATAGTTCAGGTTGTAGGTCGCCCGTGCAGGCTCCTTTACGTCAATATCCAAGATGGCATCGCTTCCCTTATCCATCTCGATGAGAGCACTGCTAAGTTCACCAGCGGCCCGCACCACGAACTTCTCGGGGCTCACTTCCAGCTTGACATTGTCGCTAATCGCTTGAGCATCGTCGATGATGTCTTTGAGGGTGGCCGTGGTTATCTTGACCCTGGCGTTGAAGGGAACCTTTGGAGTCGGAACCTCCTCAGTCGAAGGTTCCAGGGTCGGCGTGATGAATTTTCGAACTATCTTGTTCCTCAGAGTAATGTTGAGCTTCTTGTTAGCCTCATCATAAACCAACTCCACCGACTCATCGCTCCGGGTCCTCTTGAGAAGCTTGAGAATATTCGACACGCTCAAGCGTAGTCGTGTGCTAGCCGAACACTCATAACTGTCGAAGGCTGCCTTTGGCCATTCAAAGTCCACCATGGCAATATGGGACGGGTCCATGGAGCGCAGTTTGATCCCGTCCGGTGTGACGTTGAAATCCGCCTCTTCAATGAGGCTTGAGATTGCTCCCAGTAGATTTCGGAAGAGCCTCGCATCGTTCATAGTGGCTTTGAACAAGGCGGGTTTCGCCTGAGCTTCCTTCTTGCCGGTCTCGCCAGCTAAAGAGCTTTCCAGCATGGCTATGCGTTCTCCCGCCAAGTGGCCCCGCAGGACGTGCATCTAAAGAATTGGGTCGAAGATTCATCCGCCCCACGAGTCTGGACTAGCCAGTAGAACGCCTCGTGGTTGTTGCACTTGGGACACTCCACCCTAGCCTTAGGCAGGGTCTGTATCTTCTGCTCCTCCTTGCCAATTACCACTATCTTCTCCTTATCCTGATGGAAGCGGCTTACCACCTTGCTGCTCTTGGTGCTGGTGTAGCCGCACTTTGAGCATGCCAGGAATACTTTCTTCTCCTTCTTTTGGGGGAGGAGAGTGGACCCACACTTGGGGCAAAACTGCAAAACCGATTCAGCCCCTACCCCGCGGGGCGGGGCGAATTTATTTCTTATCATTCGAACGCGGTCTAGCCGGAACCCTCGTTCGGGCCAGTAAATGAGCGATTCGGGCTGGTTCCGGGAACTTTCCGAAGGTCCAAGTTAGAGAAATAATCCGTTCCAACGTCTCACTTGGAAGGTCTGCCTGGACCCACAAACGGCCTCGCTTTGCTTGAACGATCTTGTATCCTCGTCCAGTGGGCTTTCTCGCGGCGACCCTGATGACTGGTAGTCTCGTTGTTTTTTCAATGGTCCTGGGCTCGGACCGCCGCAAAGGATCGTGTGTCATGACAGCCCTTAGTTCCGGATAGTAGCGTGTCTTGAGAATTTGGAGTCCAATTTCTCGGTCGCTGAGCCCTGGATGGTTGGGAATGGTGAGCACTCCATCCAAGAACTGCCCGCCTCTCACAACTGCTCCGGTTATTCTGCCAATGTGACAGAAGTCGAGACCTAGAATCCGTATCTCTTTCTTGACCGTCCTGATCGGATTGGTCATCGCTGAATTCTTGAGAGCGCAAGCTCTGCTAGCTGGGTGAAGTTTTCAGCCGGGTTTAGGCTAGAAGCTTTCAGGCAAGAAACTATTTCGTCGAGGGAGAGCGACTTTTCCAGCCAGGCATGACCCAGTAAGGCTTCAAGGCTGTTGGCCACATCGCCTCTGCCCACTCGTCGCGGGAGGTGCTTTCGCAGGCCCGCCTTGACCGCTGCCTCGGCCAGTATCTTGTCTTGGACCTTGGTGCCTTTCGGCCGGCCCGAGGTCTCTGTCAGGGCGAGGGAGTAGGCGAAGTTCAGCAGGGAGTCGCCGAACTGTGCCAGCTGACGGTCGCTGAGAATCTTCGCCAGCCGATCGCCGTTAGACCTGTGTACTTTCTCTTCCTGTGAGACGGTTCGCACATCCTGGTCATTCAATAATCTGCGGGAGAACATTAAGGGAGCTGATTATGAAATCGGCGCCTGCTTCCTTCAGCTCCTCTTTGGAGAAGAATCCCTGGGGCAAGCCTATAGTTCTGGCTCCCGCCTTCTTGCCGCCTATCATGTCGACGGGTTCGTCCCCGACAACGAAACATTGAGCCGGGGGCACAGCCAGCTCCTTGATGGCAACGAGGAAAGGCTGTGGTGATGGTTTGAACTCAGCATGCTGTTCGGGCGTGATTATTGATTGGAAGTAGTCTTTGAGTTTCCAATCTTCCAAACGGCGTTCGAGCCGGGGTCTACGCTGGAACGTGACGATTCCCATCCGGACACCTTTCTTGGAGAATTCGCTGAGAACCCTGAGCAAATCCTCTCCTGGACCCGTGCCGTCCATTATCTTGTCGAGCTTTTCCAGGAAACGGGTCCTGACTTCGAGGTCTTCGCGGAAGCCGTGTTCCTTGGCGATGGCGATGGCTACTCCGCTTATGTTGAGAAAGGTTCCGTTGCCAATCAGGCTACGAGCTTTCTCCAGGGCCTCGAAGGCCGTGATTGCTATGTTGAAGTCGTGTAAGGTCTCTTGGATGGTGGATATCCAGAGTCTCCAGTCGCCGTAGAGGGTCCCGTCAAAATCGAAAAGCAGACCCTTGGGCTGCAGTACGGGGCCCGGCTTAGCTTTCGCTCATTACGCTGGCAGTAAACTTCTCAATGAACTCTTCAGTATCTTGACGGATCTTCTTGGAAGCCCTCTCGAGAGCCTTCTCGGGAGCCGCTTCACCCTTCATCCGGACAATGACAACGGGCTGCGAGAACAGGGGATGTGGTAGGTCGTATCCTGCCCAGTCCACAGTCTTGTCATCCAAAAGAGCCTCTTGGAGTAGGTGGCCGAAGGTGTGGCCTTCCCCGTCAATCTCCACCTTCAGGAGTCCCTTGGACCTTTTCAGGACCTTGACGTTCAACTGGCCGCTTCTCCTCTCGGAAAGTCGTCTGCTAGTCGACGCCTTTCAACATTACGGCAGACCTTACACCTTAAGATCCGGCCTGAAAGGATGAGTTCGCCTCCGCATTTGGAGCAGTACGCTTTGATGACGCCCAATCCTAGGCCGGCGGTGGTGAGCTTCGGGATCCGGCTGCTGACATCGATGACTTTTGCCCGTATGAGGTCTATGGGTTTGCAGACCTCTCCCATGGCCCGTTCGAACCTTGGGCTTGAGCTGGAGATGTGGAGCATGCCCGTGAAGGGCGTGTCTAGCTTATGGTCGTCGACGACGATGATCTGGACTATGGCCATTTTTTCCTGAATCTTCTCCACTATCCCAATTATGGTGGAGCCTTCCTCCGGGACGACGGGGGGACCGGCGGCTGTTTTGACAGAGACTATTCGTCGGGTTGTGTCGACGCTGACTTTGCCTGTTTGGGCGGAGTAGACTGTTCCGTTTACGTCGACTGTTCCCCTTCCGGGGTCGAATTCTTCGACGACCCCGAGCCTTTCACCGGGAACGACGAACTGTCCGTCTAGCTTCCTTGTCATAGTTTCTGTCCGCACTCAGGACAGAACTTCGCACCTGCAGCCACGGGCTTGCCACACTTCGGGCAGCTCGACGTGGCCGCAGCAGGAGGCGGCGTTACAACGATGGCCGCTCCGCAGCTGGGACAGAACTTCGAGCCTTGAGAGACCTGGCTTTGACAGCTAGGACAGGCGATGAAGGCAACCTGCGGTTGTGGAGTGACTTGCATTGGCGCGTTCATCACTTGAGGTATCAACACCATCCCCGCACCGAGGGCCGCACCGCCCCCTTGCGACTGGCTGAGGCTCTTTCCAATGTCCTTCGCCGTCTCCATTCGCAGCACGTCTCCTGTTCCGGCTCGCTGTTTGAGCCAGAAGAGGCGTTCCCTGAACTCGTCGGAGGTGTCTATTCCTTCGAACTTGAAATCGACGAGGTCTGTTCCCAGCCGTCGGAGGGCGTCGTTGATATTGACCTTCACGGTGACAGATGTCTCGTCTAGGCGAGTGAAGGCTGTTTGAAGATCATACTTGGACATCTCGTCGATGATACGTTCGTTGATGATACCTCGCACGAATTCGTTCACTTGGGGTGTGTTGTAGGCTCCCTGGCCTCCTACGACTTCGTTGACGAAAAGGCTGGGCTCTGTTACCTTGAACCAGAAGGTTCCATGTATCATCAACGGGGCTAGTTCGGTGGTCTGGGCTTTTGCTCCCCACTTGCCCGCGAACTGTTTCGTCACGACAAAGATCACTGTTGACTTGAACGGAGTCTTCCCATAGACTAGGCCGAAAACCCTGCTCAGAACGGGCAGGTTCATCGTAGTGAGGGTGTGACGGCCAGGGCCGAAAACATCGTACGCCTTCCCGTCGCGAAGGAATACAGCTGCTTCGTACTCGTGGACTATGAGCTGGGCGCCCCACTGAATCTCTTCCACTGGGTAGCGGAATACGATGTCGTCTTGTCCAGCCCCCCTCCACTCAACTACTTGTGGCATCTTACTGAACTCCCAAAATTACCTGTTTGCGATTATTGTAAGCGGCTTCCAGTGCGTCAACTGCCTTCATGGCCTCTTTGACCTTGGCCCGGGCCTCGTGCGGACGGTCGCCGTCGATGGATTCCTTCAACGAGTTGATGACCTGGGCTATAGTGTCAGACATTTGGAGCAGCTGAAGGTCGTAGTCTATCATTCTGTCCAGCTCAGGCTCCTTGACCTTCGCTATGTCGAAGAAGCCCGCATAACCATATTCGGAATGGTTGATCCGTTCCGTTATACGGTCGAGACGGGCCATTAGATGGTCGGTGTCGTCCCAGGCCTCTGTAACGCCCTGGTTGACCAGTGCACGGTAGGCGTCCTTGGCCCTGGCCGTGGCCTCGGAAAGTTTCTGGTAGACTTGGTTACGAATTAGACGGTCTGATTCTCTGCGGATTTCTTTCTCCTTGTAACCTCTAAAGCCGGGTATGAATAGCTCAATCTTTTCGAGTAGCCCAGTCCCGGCCTTTCCTCGCTCAACATACGCTCTTCCGGAAGTGCTCAATCCTTCTTCCCTTGCGAAGAACGAGAATTCTCTGGAAGCCCCTTATTAAGGTGACAAAACCTGAACCTTTCAAAACAAGGAACTAGTGCCCTTTTTCGTCCTGAGAACTAGTTCTGGCCGCGCTAGCCGATAAGTCCTGCGAACGGGTTTGCTGTTTCGAATCCGCTGAGTAGCAGGAGCGCGTATGCGATGCTGAGGACGGCTACGCCGATGTTGACGGTTCTTCGGACTCGGCCCTGTCCGAACTTGACCACGGGATAGGTGATTCCTATTCCGTAGACGATCATTCCAAGGACGACCCCTAAGCTGAAGACACCTACGCCGAGAAGCAGGCCGACGAGTGATGTTACGCTCAGCGAGACTGTAAAGAGGATCAGCAACTCGTCGTTGCTGGCGAGGCCGTGGACTATTCCTATTCCGAACATTGTCTTACGGGGCTCAGCCGGGACATGGTCATCTGGCTCATCATTCTCTCTTGCTGGCCTGGACCCTGGAATTAGACGTTGGATGGCCGACCTTAGCGAGGCGTGGGAGTGGGCGTGGGAATGTTCCCGGAAGAGGTGACGGTGGACATGTTCGTGGTAGTATCGTGTTTCCGCCAGTATTCCGAGGACACCGATTACTATCAGCATGACAACGACGGACATCTGTAGGTTGTCAAGCAGCGCTTTGAGAACTGTCTGGCTGGAGAGGTAGAGGGTGATGGTGATGATGGAGGCAGTTATCATATGTCCGGCTGCCCAGCTGGTGCTAAGCCTTGCAGTTGACCTGTTGGACGGGCTTCTCACTATGAGGTTGGATACTGCGACCAAGTGGTCGGCGTCGTAGCTGTGTTTGAAGCCCAGTATTAATGCCAGCCCCAAGAATAGTGGCAGGGCGTCGACCAAGTGAAAATCTTGTCTCTGAATGTGTGGAGAGAGTATTATTATCCTTTCTCTGGGTAATACTCGTTTAAGAAGTACTGGCGTTCCTGGTAATACCGGGGTAAAGTCGGTGAGTGAGGGAGTCTCTAGGATTAGCATCTCTCTTCCGCCCGGATTGTTGAAGGGTTTTGACGAGGCTTGTAGGCGGGCTGGGTTCAGGGACCGGTCTAAGGCCATTCAGATGGCTATGCGGTCGTTCATAACAGAACACTTGTCGTCTTCGGAGACGAAGGGAAAAGTCTCAGGCGTGATTCTTCTAGCCTACGACCCTGAGGTCCGGGGGCTGGAGAAGGTTCTGGTGGAGGCTCAGCATGAAGAGCGGCGGATCATATCCTCCAGCGTCCACAACCACCTTGATGAGCGGAATTGTTTGGAGGCTGTGATGGTGCACGGGGCGGCGGGTAGGGTTCAGGAGCTTTCGGAGAAGCTGGCGAAACAGCGGGGGGTCAAGTTTGTGAAGACCCTTTCCTTCCAAGTCTCGGAATAGCCCCGGCCGGCTAGGTCTTTTCTGTTCCTTCATCGGTTACAATACGGATATGTTACGTTGGCCAGGGCTGTTTCTTGTCGGAACGTTGAAGACTATCAAGCAGGAAGAGCCTATCACCCGCAGCCGTTTCATCGACTGCCCCCACTGCAAGACTCGTGGCTTGAAGCTGAAGCGTATCGTCCAGGTGGGACGGTGCCGGAACTGTCACGAGTCCTACAAGATCATCATACAGTTTGTCAAGACTGGGAGCAAG
>CAYIBO010000022.1:0-6143 GCA_964361545.1 uncultured Candidatus Bathyarchaeia archaeon | reverse complement strand
CTCACACGTTTGAGACCCGGGAAAAGTCCGAGTCCAACCCGTTGTCATGGCAGGTTCCGTCGGACGATTCGCTCTTCGGGTCCACGAGCGAAACGAGCCCCAGTTTCGGAGAAAAGGCCTACGGCTGGGAACAGAACAACCAAGACAACCAGTCCCAGACTGGCAGCGAACAGTAGAACCAGCCGGCTAGTCCGGGACCGTCAGTGCGTAGAGCAATGACTTCCAACTGCTACTTTTCGTCTTTCTTCTTGAAGTTGAGGGCTAGGGAGTTGATGCAGTAGCGCAGCCCGGTGGGTCGTGGTCCGTCTTCGAATACATGACCCAAATGGCCTCCGCAGTTCTTGCAGAGGAGCTCGGTTCGGCGCATGAGGAAGCTGTTGTCTGATTTTTCCTCAACGCTCTCTTCTGCGGCGGGTGCCCAGAAGCTGGGCCAGCCGGTTCCTGATTCGAATTTTGTGTCGGAGGAGAATAGTTCTGTTCCGCAGCCAGCGCAGACGTACATTCCCCGTTCGTGGTTGTCTGTGTGTTTGCCTGTGAAGGCTGGTTCTGTTCCTTTCTGGCGTAGGATCTGGTACTGTTTGGGGTCTAGGCAGTGCTTCCATTCTTCTTCGGTCTTCTGTACTTTGGGCTTCATGGGCTTCCTCACTTGAGGAGTCTAGGGTTTGAGCCCTTGATATTTCTTGGCCAGGGTTTGTTCCAGAACGGGTCTAGTTGTAGCCGGGTCTGTGTTCTGGGATTCGAAGAAACTCGGGTTCTGGACGGCTACCCCTACCCCCTCTTTATATAGTCTGGCCTTCGTGAAATCGCGGTTTCTAGCGGTTTTTACGCGTTTTGTGCATCTTTGGGGGCTGTTTTTTGACCGGTGATTACCGGTCTTGGGGAATGGTTTGGAGTGGAGCACCGAGGGAGGTCTGTGGCTACTGGCTCTTGGGGGAAGTCTTCCAGGTGAATATTTTGCGGGGAGTTATCTCTGCCAGTAGGTGGGTGGTCCATCCGTACCTTTTCTTCTGCACTTCCCCGACCGTGTGGGCTAGCTGGCTTTGCATGTCTAGGAAGTTGACCTCGCCTTCGATGATGGCTTGGCGTTTCCATCCCTCAGCTACCATTATTGCGAAACTAGGGTTATGTTTCAGGTTCTTGTAGCGTCTCGTGACGGAGTCCATTCCCATGTAGATTCTATCGTCCACCACTATTAGCCCCGTGGTTGCGATGTGAGGCGTTCCGTCAGGCTTGACGGTTGCCATGACTTGTAGCCCGCCCTTACTCAGAAGGTCGAGGACCTCCTCGCCCGTCATGGGACTCTGGCTGAAAACGTTCCTAGAGTGAGGGCTGGCACCGGCCAGGGTCTTCTTAATAATATCGCCAAGATCCGGCAAGAAGCGTCTCACAAAGAGAATTCGGGCTGTTTCTGATAAGCTTGCCTTCTCCCTGTCTCCATATGAACAAGCTAACCTGGCAGAGGTTTGATGTGGAGAAATGGGTCGTGGGGAGGGCGTAGGGTCGGGTTAGGTCGGAGAAAAAAGAGTTAAGTGGGGATTAATCGGATGGCTTGTTGCTACTTTTTGGCGTAGACTTTTCCGTGGAAGGTGCCTGCTGCCATGTCGCCTGTGCCTTCGACCCAGCCCTTGGTGTTGTTGAGCCAGGAGAGCTTGGGGGACATGGTCATGAAGTGAACGTCTCCCTGCCAGGTGGCTGCCGTGGGACTGGTGGAGTGTTCGGTGCCTTTGCCGGTGATGGCTACGAAGTCTCCTTCCTTGGTGGTCTCGATGGCTTTGGTCTCCCATTCGTTGGTGCCGTCGGGCTTGATTAGAACGGTAACGGTTTCGATGTGGCCAGCGTTGTATTTGCCTGTGGTCTGGCCTTCGTCGTTCATCTGTAGCTTGACACCGTTGGGGGAGATTTCCTTGACGGTTCGTGTGACTGTCTTTCCATGGATCTCTAGTAGTAGTTCGCCTTTTGCCATTTGAGTTTGAGCTTGCATGTTTCTCAACCCGAGGCGCAGTAACCTGCTATTTCAACCGTTGGTTGAACCCAGGGAAATCCGCGGGGAGGCTATCTTACCCGCAGGGCCATTCTGCCCACGAACGGGTTGGCCAGCTTCTCGTCCCCGATACTCGTCTCAGGACCGTGACCCGGATAGACCATCGTCCCATCGTCAAGTCTGAAGAGCCTGTCTTTGATGGAGTTGATTAGAGTCTCAAAATCCCCGCCGGGCAGGTCCGTTCTTCCAATTGACTGGTTGAACAACGCGTCCCCGGTGAAAACGTAGCCGTTGCCGGCTAGGCTGATGCTTCCCGGAGAATGACCTGGAGTATGCAGAACGTTCAAGGTCTCATCACCGAACTTGACAGAATCACCGTCCTTGAGAAAATCATCAGCTTTTGGCGGAGGAGGGACCTCGAGTCCGAAGAACATCTGGACCCTGTCCTGCATCGACTCCAAGATAGGAAGGTCGTCCTTGTGGATTAGGAAAGGCGCACCGGTCTGCGTCTTCAGCTCTGACACGCCGAGAACATGGTCGAAGTGAGTGTGAGTCGCCACGATAGTCTTGAGCTTCGCCCCCAAATCGTTCACGTACCGTAGAATTCGTGGAGCCTCGTCTCCAGGGTCCACGACCAAAGCCTCGCTTTTCGAGGCTAGAATGTAGCAGTTGGTCTGGAGCCTCCCAACAACCAATGTGTGGACCTGGACCATTGTTGTTTACTGGGACAGGCTTCCCTCTTCAAATCCTTTGCATTATGTCGCCAGAGTCCTCGGGACCTCCCGAACTCTTAACTTGGCCCGTCCGTCGAGTGCTGGGACAATGGGTACCTTTCACAAAGTGGTCTTCGGCGATTGTCGGACGATGAGAGAGATCCCGGATGAGTCTGTTCATCTTATGGTGACTAGTCCTCCCTACTATAACGCACCCTTCGACTACCCCGGCCTGTTCAAGGACTACGACGAGTTTCTCGGCCTAATGCGCGACATTGCAAGGGACCTCTACCGGGTTCTGGCCCCTGGCCGAATCGCGTGTTTCGTCACTGATGATATGCTGGTGAACGGCGAGAAGTTTCCGGTTGTCGCCGACACTACCAAGACAATGTTGAACGCGGGTTTCCGCTACCGGGACCGCATCGTCTGGGTCAAACCGAAAGGATATGTCCGTATCAGCCGGCGGAGCGGCCTAGTTCTGCAACATCCCTATCCCATGTACTACTACCCCGACAATATCCAAGAAAGCATTCTAATCTTCCAAAAGGGAAAGTTCGACTACTCTTACGCAAAAAATCTACCGAGGAAGGTTCTAGAAGCATCCAAGATCAAAACAGACGAATACAACAGCCAGGAATGGTACCTGACCGTCTGGAACATCACCAACGTGTTGCCCTTTGGAGGAAGACCGGAGAAAGGCGTGGCGGCCTTTCCCGAGGAGATTCCTCGACGGCTGGTCAAACTCTACAGTTTTGTGGGCGAGACCGTGTTGGACCCCTTTCTCGGCTCCGGGACCACAGCGAAGATTGCCAAGGAGTTGCGCCGTAGCAGCTGGGGCTACGAGGTAGACTTGGAACTCAGGAACGTGATAGCCCAGAGAGTAGGAGAACGAGTTGAGTTTCTCGTCAGAAGCGATGCCCGCAGGCTAAGAACAGCATTGCAGTCTCAAGTCAGGCGTCGGAGGTCCGTGGCCAAGAGAACAGGACGCCAACTGGCTCCTATTGTTCCGCCTTAGTTGTTCCAGTAGGGTCTTGTGGTTATGAATTGTAGCTTCGCTTCTAGAAGGTCCTTGTAGAAGTCCTGGTCTTTCTCATGCATCTTGGCCAGGACCCTGCTGGCCGTCTGGGGTCCTATCCCATACACGGATTGGGCAACCACTCCCCTCTTTCCATAGGAGATTACAAGGTCTGCGGACCTTCTGGCCTTGAACAGGGCTTTCTGCTCGTTCTCGTCCAACGACTCGCTGCTACGTTTCTTGCGCAGAGTTCCTGCCACGTATGCGCTGGACCAGAAGAGTGGAGCTAGCAGCCGGGACCTACAGTTGCCACATGATGGGTGTTCTGGAAGGTCCGCGATAGTAACTTCGGTGTGTAGTTTTCCGCAGTCAAAGCATAGCAGGTCGATGTTTCGTCCCTCAATGGATATGCGCAGCCTGGCGAGATTGTCCGCCGCGACATTCTCCGGAGCTATGAGCTCGGGAATATCCACGTGCCTGTAGAGTATGTGGTAGGCTAATGGTGTGGGCTTGTCCTTCGACCGAAAGAACAACAGCCGCAAGCCTCCAGCCTTAACCTTTTGAAAGATGCTCTTCACACCGTCGAAGTCGGAGTGCACCATCAGAGCTTCACGGATCGTCTCATCGTAGATTGGGGTAAGCCGGAATCTTACAGCCAACTCTTTCATCGAATCTCCATACATCAACCGGCCCCGCGGTAGTGCCCCAAAACGCTCTGCCACATGTTTCATGTGCAGTTGCCAGGGAAAGTGGCGGTGGAGGACCCCGTGACAGGCACCGTTCAACACCTGTTCTGTTACGCCGAACGTCTGATTCTGGAATAATTCCTCAAGGCTGAGGTCTGCAGTGTCCGCAGTCATCTCAAACAGTATGCGGTATGGGTCTGACCACCACATACGGACAAGCCCCTGACGTCGGAAGAGTTCCTCGATCACCTCACCCAGCGTGAAGTTGAGAATATCTCCCAAGTGAGTGTGGAGTACGATGTATCGGTCGAAGCCCTCCACAAGGAACCGCTGGTCAGTAGGAACAGGCGCACCGGTCGCTTGGTGGGCTCGTATTTCTTCGATGAGCCTTCTGACACCGTAAGGATCACAGGACCATTCTTTGGACAGTTTCTCGGCCAAGGGTCCCGGTGCAGTCCCGGATTCTAGGTAGCCGTCGACCATTCGTCGATAAGCTCCAACCCTCGCCCCCAGCTCGCCTGGAACAGGTAGAATTGTTCCGTCCCAGCCTGGGATGGCGGCCATCGGGTCGTTGACCGGCAAAACGTAGACCTTGCCGTCCTCTGCAATCTGTTTGATCTGCCATACGCGTCCTTTGACGATGAAGTTCAGCCCGACGCGAGCCTTGGTCACCATGAACTCCTCGCCGAGAATGCCCACAGACTGTTGGCTGGTTAGGTCGACGACGAGGTAGCGGCGCTCGTCGGGTATCATGCTGAGGTTTTCGAAATAGTAGAGGCGGGTCCTGGACGTTCGGTAGAGCGTGTCGCCGTCGCGTCTGAGGTAGCCCATCTTCCGCATGAACTCGACAACCTGCTCCGCCTTGGCATCCTCCAGCTTCTGGTACGGATACGCACGGTGGAGAACGTCTTTGACGCGTGAGAGCTGTGTGCTTCCCTCTGAATCCATAAGAAAGCCGGCAATCTGGTGAGCTAGGACATCTAACGCGCTAGTGTGAATCAAGGTCGACTCTAGTCGACCTTCCCTGGCAAGTTTGATGACTGCGACAGATTCCAGAAGGTCTTCCGTGGATACGGCCACTAGGACCCCTTCCGAGGTGCGTGTCAGGCTGTGGCCGGAACGTCCGACACGTTGGACGAGACTGTTCACCTGCCTTGGCGACATGTACTGCACGACCAGGTCGACGGAGCCAATGTCTATGCCGAGCTCCAGCGTGCTAGTACAGACAAGGCCTCGAACTTCGCCGGCCTTGAACGCTTCCTCCGCCCTGACGCGTTCTTCCCGAGGAAGAGAACCGTGGTGGACCATTATCTTCTGGTCCATCATGTTGAACTTCGACCCAAGCATCTCAGCGTTGACACGGCTGTTGGAGAAGATCAAAGTCGAATCGTGGGCTTCCACAAGATCTGAGACTAGAGAGAGTCGCGCGGCAGCCTCGGGAGCAGTGTAGACCCTGCGGGCCAGCTCCTGGTCCGCCTCGCCGGGAGCGGGATACTCGACTTTGTAGATGGTCGACCTGTTCAGTGGAATCTGGACGATACGAACGGGCTCTGCTCCACCGAGAAACTGGGCTATCTCCTCAGGGTTGCCGACAGTTGCCGAGAGTCCGACACGCTGGAAGGATCTAACGGTGACCTCTTTCAACCGCTCAAGTCCTACAGTAAGCTGTACTCCTCGACGGTCCCCGGCGAGTTCGTGAATCTCGTCAACCACCACCGCTCTGACGTGGCGTAGGTGTTCGCGCATTC
>CAYIBO010000021.1:0-15345 GCA_964361545.1 uncultured Candidatus Bathyarchaeia archaeon | reverse complement strand
AACTGGCCGATGACGGTTTTATCCGGTACATTGGAGTGAGCAACTTTTCCACACAACAGATGCGGGAAGCTCAACAGGCTCTTTCTCGGCACGAGATCGTTTCGAACCAAGTGGAGTACAGTTTGCTTGAAAGGAGCATAGAGGCAGACATTCTGCCCTACTGCAAGAGAGAGGGAATAACCCTCATAGCGTACAGCCCTCTGTCCCAGGGGAAAATCGCCCGCGGGAGAGGGGGACCCTTCAAGATGCTGAATGAAATAGCCGACAGACTGGGGAAGACAAGGAGCCAGGTTGCCCTCAACTGGTTGCTCCGGGATGATTCGGTTGTTGTTATTCCGAAAGCGATCAGGAAGGAGCACATCCAGGAGAACGCTCAGGCTTCAAGTTGGAAACTCAGCCGAGAGGATTACGAAAGACTAAGCCAGGCTTTCGCCTAGGTTGCATAGTGCTGAGCAGGAGATGACGGCTCCGAAAGGACTGATGACTTTGCTACTGAAGCTAGGGCATTGATGAACTCGGGATCGTCGTTCAGCGATGGGGTCCTCTCCAGTCGGATGTCAAGAGACTCTGCGAACTTCTTAGCCACTATGTCAAGATCGTAGAGAATTTCCAGGTGATCTGAGACAAACCCTACCGGACATACTAGGATCTCTTTGAATCCTGCTTCCGAGAGCTTGACAATCTGCTCGCGAAGCTGGGGTCCCAGCCACGCGTCAGTTGGTACCCCCGCGCTTTGAAACGCAAAGTCCCAGTGGCTTACCGGGGCCTGCTCCGCGACCAGACGACTGGTTTCAAGCAACTGGTTTCGATAAGGATCGTCAGAGGTGACTGCTCGTTTAGGAAGGCTATGAGCCGTAAAGAGTACCGCGGCGCGCGCAGGTGAGTTGAGCCTGCGGAGACCCTCACGAACGCGACCGGACAAGGCGTTGATAAGATGAGGCTCGCTATGCCAGTTCCTCATCATTGTAAAGGGGACAGTTCTTCCTTGCTTTGCCAGGCCCCGCTTCACAGCATCTTCGTATCCCCCGATGCTCAGCTTGGAATAGTGGGGCGCGAGAGCTATTCCAATGAGGTGGTTTGCACCATCTCGCACGACATCTTGCACAGTGTCCTCTATGAACGGATGCCAGTGTTTCATCCCGAAGTAGACCTTTACAGGGACCCTTTCGGCGTGTAGTTTCTGTCCCAGAGCTCTGGCCTGAGAGCGGGTGATCTGTAGTAGAGGAGTTTTTCCTCCAACCTGGCTGTATCTGTCCTGCAAATGCTCGATTTCCGCTGGAATGGCCCTTCGTCCTTTGATCTGGGCGAGATAATCTCCAACTTCGTCAAGTGAGTTGGGGCTCCCGTAGGCCATCAGAATGACAGCTTGCATGTGGGTCCCGGGCAAAATCATGAGCTACCTTTTCCGTGTTGTCGAGCTGTGAACGAACCCAACTAGATTTCTCAGATTTTCCGGTTGTGTTTGGGGGAGGACCCCGTGTCCGAGGTTGAATACGTGGCCCGGCCGGCCTCCTATCCGAACAAGAATTTCTTTCGCTCTCGATTCAATCAGGCCCGGATTGCCTAGGAGAGTGGCTGGGTCGAGATTACCCTGTATCGCCACGTCACCCAACAAAGCCCAAGCTTCGTCAATTGGAATTCTCCAGTCAACCCCGAAGACATCACCGCCTGCTCGCCTCATCATCTTCAAAATTCCTGCAGTACCAACTCCGAAGTGGATCCGTGGAACGCCTTTTCCTTCCAGCTTGTCGAAGATTGTCCTGCTGTACGGTAGGACGAACTCCTCATAGTCAGAGGGTGATAGGCAGCCTGACCAACTGTCGAACAGTTGAACCGCGTCTACCCCTGCACGGATCTGGGCTTGGAGATACTCTGCAACCATCTCGGAGAGTTTGGTTAGAAGCCTGGCCCAGACGGCGGGCTGGCCGTACATTATCTTCTTGGTCTCGGTGAAATCTCGTGAGGGACCTCCTTCGATGAGGTAGGATGCGAGTGTGAAGGGTGCGCCCGAGAACCCGATCAGCGGGATTCGGTCCCCAATCTGATTCTTGATGAGCCCTATCGCATCGAGGACGAATGGCACATGCTTTCTTGGGTCAAGCTGTCCAATGTTCTCCACATCTTCCATGCTTCTAATGTGATTGTCTATTTGTGGACAGACACCTTCCACGATTTTGAACCCTACGCCCATTCCCTCCAGCGGGAGCATGATGTCCGCGAACAGTATGGCCGCGTCCACGCCTAGCTGCTCTGCCGCCTCTACTGCGACCTTGGCTGCGAGTTCGGGAGTTTTGCAGATTGTGAGAATGTCGTGCTCGGTGCGTACCTTACGGTAACTTTCGAGGTAGCGGCCTGCCTGCCTCATGAACCAGGCGGGCGTGTATTCCGCCTCTTTCCTCCAGCAAGCTCGGAGGAAGTTGTCGTTCTCCAAAACCAGTCCACCATGCTCTGGTTATGGTCCCAGAAGGTCGAGCATCTTATCAGGGTTCACTGAGACGCAGGTGAAGATGGGGGTCTCAACAGCAGTGTACTTGCTGGCCTCGCTGCTCCTCAAATCCATTACAAGGTTGAGAAAGTCCTGTGGATAATCAGTTTCGAAGGAAAGTATGAACTCGTAATCATCCAGGCCGAAGGAGTAGGATGTGTGTATTGTGACGGAGGTGTACTTGTGGCCGATTTGCACATGATCTTTCATCATCCTGCGCCGCTCTTCGAAGGGTAGGCTGTACCATTCCCGTTTCTTGGTGAAGGGGTAGACGAAGAGAAACTTCGAACCAATAGGGTCAGGATCCGGTGCCTTTCCGAAATATTCTGAGGGGCGCATCATGGCCAGGTAGGAGTGCGGAGTGGAGAGATATTTTCCAAGTTCAGTCCTGAGGATTTCAGAGTGAAAGTTCTGCAGAGTTTCAAGAGAATCCGTAATCGTCCAGAAAAGGAAGTCAGTGTCGCCGCGTGTCCCCACCATCGAATAGGTTCGAAGAGTTAGCTTCCCTTCGTATGTCTTGAGTTTTGAGAGAAAGTCCCTCTTCGAGGCATCACCCTCTTCCCTGGAAAGATGCTGCCAATCCTGGTACACCTTGAAGAAGGTGTACTTGACGAACCGGTATTCGTCCTTGGACGGAGAGGAAATCGGAGTGGTGGCTTGAAGGGTCATGGTCGCCAGCTCACCTTCAGAAGAGTTCTATATGAAAGAAGCTCGAGTCGGTCCGAATCTGGACAGGTTCGTGAATGGAGGATTGGTCCTAGCTCAGTGGCTCCGGGACTTCCTTGAGACTACGCACAGGGGACAACAGGACCCAGAGAAAGGCAAGGGAACCGCCGACGGCCATTATCAGGATGGTCAGGCGTATCCCGATGATAACTCCGAGGATTCCTCCCACTAAGGCGCCGAATGGTAGCGTGCCCCATACCAAGAAGCGCATGGTTGCGTTCATGCGACCTTGGAGTCTTAAGGGGACGATTGCTTGACGGAGACTGACCTGGTTTATGTTGTAGACTACAGCGCTAAGGAAGGTTGCAAATTGGCCAACCATCAAAACCAAGACGCTAAGTGTTAACGCAGTTCCGCCCACTACTAGTAGGGGATTGGCTAGAGCAGGAGTGGCCAGGTAGAAGGAGAATAGTCCTATACCGCTGATAAGCATCGAGCCAATGATCGCGTATCCTACACCAACTCTTGCGGCGAGGCGACCCGCCAGAAGGGCACCAATAAGGCCACCGACGCTTCCAACTGCGAAGATGAGTCCGAAGACGAGAGAATCCAGTCCGAGGCCTAGATTACTGGCTGCAAGTTCAGGATCTACGAGATAGAGTGTTGCAACAGGTGCGATAGCACTGGAAAAGAAATTCGATGTTGCCGTTGAACCAGCAATGGACCGGAGTCGACTGTCGCTGAATACGACTGCCAACCCTTCCCTTATCTCGTACAACATAGAGGGATTGTGTGTCCTAGCAGTCATCTCCTCCTGTTGATGGATCTTGCTAAGGGAAAGGGCTGACCCTAGAAAGGAGAGGGCATCTAACGCGATTGCAAACGGTGCTGTGACAATTCCTACAACAAATCCCGCGATGCCGGGTCCAGCCACGGTTGCTGTGGCGCGGCTCGCTTCAAGCTTGCTATTCGCTTCTACCAACTGGTCCCTTTGAACTAGGGAAGGAAGGTAGGCCTGGTAAGCCACATCGAAGAAAACTGTCAGAACACCAATTAAGAAACTTACTAGGTACAGGAGTGGAAGGCTGAGTCTGCCCGCCAAGAACGCTACGGGAATGCTCCCCAACAAGATGAACCGGCCTATGTTGGCGACGACCATTATTGGGCGGCGGCGATGCCGGTCGGCCCAGACACCTACAAGGAGTCCAAAAATCAGGAAAGGGGCGGTACTAGCCGCCTGTAAGATGCCTAGCTCGGAGGAAGTAGCGTGAAGGATTGGAATGGCTACGAAGGGCATGGCCACCTGGCTGAACTGGCCTCCAAAGGAGGAGATTGTTTCAGAGGTCCAAAGCTTCAGAAAGTTGGAGTGGCGCCAAAGGCTGACCCTCTGGGTCGTGACTTCCATACGCGCCTATAATGATAGCGTTCTCATAAATGTCGCTCACCTGTGGAGTGCACAATCCGTGACTCACAATTGGTCGAGGAGTCGTCGTTTCGGCCAGAGTCACATTCATAATCACGGAAAATGGGCCTCGAGCATTGGATTCAGACCGAACTGGCAGACGATGGCCACTATGCTTGATGTTCCTTGGAATCAGGGAGCTGGTGGTACTCGGTATTACTGGATTATTGAGTGCTAGCCAGGATGTTGACTTGGAACTGGTCTTCTTGGAGCAACGCTCATCTTGACATTCCTGGGGGCCTTCGGTTTTCTCTTCGCAGGTTCTTCCGGGATGCTTCGAGGTCAGCCCCGGAACCCTTACTATGCCAAGGAAATTGCTCGTGGCATTAGAGAGCAGGGACCCAGGAGAATGCGGGCTTCCCTGCTCCTTCTGACCCTTGCAGGAATAACGTTTCCTAATCTTTCTCCTATTGTGATCTGAATAAAACGGAGATGAGATGAGTTACAGATTCAACTTGCGTTGTATACTAGTATGACGGGTTTTCCTTCGAACTTGTAGAAGGGGTCTATCCAGGCTTTGTGTCGGCCGTACCTTTTCAGGGTCGACGCTGTGTGGGTTTTGTCTCCGTCCAATCGGTAGCCTGTCCAGGTTCCGTCTTGGCTTGAGTATTCTGGTGGCAGGTCAGCACACCAGTACGTGTAGCCTTTGTCTTTGTATTTTTCGTAGATTTCTTTGAAGCTGCCGTAGTCGTGTGTTGTGATCCAGCGGTAGTAGTGGTATTTGTACCGGACTCGGATCCTGAACTTGCTATTCTGTGTTCTCTTTGAACGCTTTTTTCTTTTCTTTCTTGATTCCAACTGGACCTGTTGGCTCACCGTTATTCACCAGTTGTTTCTCCCATTCGTGGGCGAGGCGAATGAACACGTCCTTGCTGGGACACTTCAGCCTCTTGCTGTGGTATTGTACGAAGCGGAGGAAGCTGTCAATGTCAACGTCTTCTTCAAAATCAACTGTCAATATGTACCTCATAGCAGACCCTAATCGACCGCTTTTCCGTCTCGCCGAGAGTCCACGCGCTTTGTGATTGGTTAAGCAAATCGAAACCGGGGAAAGCCGGCCGCAGTACTATCGAGCAGGCCAGGGTCTTTCATTGAATCGTGAGACACGTGAGATACGTATTTCCCAGGGCGGACTCATTACAGTTGAAAATGAATGGACGAATGTCCAATCTAGAGGACACAGTGCTTATATTCGTTCTATCAATTTGCGCCTCGCTGTGAGTTTGTAGAGTGCTTCAAAACCTGTCCGGGACAGCCCTTGACGGAGGACTGATGTAGTGAGCTATGAAAGATTCCACATAGGTACAAAGCCCGCTCCAAACGTCTATCGAGTCCCGAACAGGTTTGACGTGAAGGCCCGAAAACTGGGCTTGGCGGCAATGTTGATCCACGAGGCCTTCGAGTACCGATTCAACAGGGACGTTGTTCTCAGTCGGCCATGCATCTACGGCGTCTTCGGCGGCCGCCTGGGTGGGTTCAAGCCCATCAAAGAGAAATGCGTGGGCTGTATGAGATGCGTCCAGGAATACCCGCACATTATGACAGTACGCCCCTCCGACGAGTACAAACGTCTAGGCGACTCTCACTGGGCCCCTGACGCGGTCTTTACAATCCTCTACGAGTCGTCAACGGGAAAGATTCCTGTCAAGGGAATGGGATACAAGGGGTCTTTCGGCGGGGAAGGGTTCGATGGCATATGGACGGATATGTCCGAGATCGTCCGTCCCACCCGCGACGGAGTCTATGGACGAGAGTACATTTCCACCGTAGTGGACATCGGGCGGAAGCCATTTTCTCTCGACTTTAGTCGCAACGGAGCCGATGGAATTGTCAGAACCGTTGAGACTCCCATTCCCGTAATATTCGACGAGCTACCTGACACATCTTCAAGCGAGGAGGTTCTCGCCGCGACTGCCTCGGCCGCGGCCAAACTTGACACATTCTACGTCTCCAAGCCCCGAAAGGATGCAGATCGTAGGAACTTGATTCCGCTTGTCGGAGAGGAAGACATCACCGGCAGCCCTCTCCTGAAGAGGTCAAAGATAGTCGAATACGACTCTGACATGTCGGACCTTCATGGAAAACTCAAGGCGATTGACCCTTCCCTGGTAGTATCGGCAAGGGTTGCCCTGAGAGAAGGCTGTGAGGAGAGGGCTTATCGACTTGTCCGAGACGGAATCGACGTTCTACACGTATATGCTGACCTACACGGGACCGACTACTCCACCAAGTCCAGACACCTCTCAACGGCACTCAAGGCCCTACACGGACACCTAGTCAAGGAAGGGATCAGGGATCAAGTAACAATCATAGCCAGCGGAGGAATCACCCTAGCCGAGCATGTGCCCAAAGCCATCATATGCGGCGCAGACCTAGTCGGCATTGACACGACACTCCTAGTGGCCCTGCACGCGGAATTCAAAGGCGAAGCCAAGGACCGGAACTCCTGCCAGCTAGTACCGCGTAAGATAGACCCTGAGTGGGGATCTCAGCGAATCGTCAACCTCATGGCCTCTTGGCGCGACCAGCTGATCGAAATTCTGAGCGCCATGGGGATGAGAGATGTCAGACGTCTGCGCGGGGATGTCGGCCGGTCGATGGTAGACTCTGAACTAAGGGAGCAGGCCTTCGAGGGGATCGCTTGGGCAGCCTAGAACTAATCGTCGAGAAACATTCTGAACGACTACACCATGGCCTAGAGGTTCTTCCAACTCTTCGGTATGGTATCCCTGCAGCCCTCGGAAACAAACGGTGGACTGGAGAGCTGATCCTTGCAACCTACGAACAGTCTTTGACCGGCGAGACTCCAAAGAACGGGCTGGAGTATCGTGTCGGAGACTCTGGCGGAGGATTCGATGTTCTAGGATGGCGCGAAGCGGATGGCTCTCCAAAGATTGACGAGGACAGCGTAGACCTCTCTATCCCGCTCAACAAGAGGCCGAAAGGGGCGAAGATACGGGTTCCAATCCCTATCTACGGGGGAGGAATGTCCTTTGGCTCCATCAGCCTCAATTTCATGATCGCCCGGGCCAAAGCCGCGAAACGGCTCGGGACGTTCACATGCACCGGCGAGGGCGGATATCCAGAGCAACTGGTCCCCTACAGAGACCATGTGATCACTCAGGTCGCGACTGGCATGTTCGGGGTCCGGGAGGAGACAATCCAGTACGCGCCGATTGTCGAGCTCAAGTACGCTCAGGGCGCAAAGCCGGGTCTTGGCGGGCACCTCCTGGCTGACAAGGTCACTTCTGAAGTCGCGAAGATGCGAGAGTCCTCGGTCTTCACCAGCCTCTATTCCCCCTTCCCATTTCACAGCGTGTACTCGGTGGAGGACCACAAGAAGCACGTTGACTGGGTCAAGACAGTAAACCCACGCGCTCTGGTTTCTGTGAAGGTCTCGACCCCAACCGATGTGGACATGGTTGCCATAGGAAGCTACTACGCAGGAGCCAACATCATCCACATAGACGGGGGCTACGGCGGGACGGGAGCTGCCCCGGAGATTGCGAAGAAGAACATCGCAATGCCCGTGGAGTACGCTATCCCTAAGGTCCACAAGTACCTCGTCTCTGAAGGAGTCCGGGACGAGATCGTCCTGATGGCGAGCGGCGGAATAAGGACAGCCGACGACATTGCAAAAGCGATTGCACTTGGCGCTGACGGCTGTGTTGTGGCGACGGCCGAGGCAGTGGCAGTAGGATGTACTCATTGTGGAAACTGCGAACGCGGAAGGGGCTGCCAGGTCGGGATAACGACCACGGACCCGGAGCTGTCACTGTTAATAGACCCTGAGTGGGGCGAGATTCGTATCGTCAACCTGTTCAATGCTTGGGCAAAAAGGCTCAGGCAAATTCTAGCAAGGTTCGGCCTGGAGAGCATCCGGGAGCTTCGAGGCAGGACAGACCTACTCGTAAGGTGCAAGTGAGGCGATGAGGGTGGATCACATCAAGAAGATTGTAGCTTCGAGGGCTCGTCTTCCCGTCCCTGTTCTTCCCGCTGTGAAACTGGAGGCTGAAGGCGGATGCGGAGTCATAGGAGTCGCGTCCACCGTCTCCATAGAAGGAAAGTATCTCCTGCAGTCTCTTCTACAGATGAAGAATCGGGGAAATGGAAAAGGAGGTGGAATAGCAGCAGTCGGGCTTTCATCCGAACAGCTCGGAGTTACTAGAAAGGTCCTCGAAGAGGACTACCTAATCCAGGTCGCCTACCTTGACCCGTCGGTGAGGGATGAGTTGGAAAGCGAGTTCATTCATCCCTTCTTCATGGTGGACCACTTTTCCAGGGTCCCTGCCGTAGACGATTATCGCAATATTCCAGGACTTGAGGTGAAGCCGCCTGAGGTCTACAGGTACTTCTGCCGCGTCAAGCCAGGTGCACTGGACACATTCGCCAGACAAAACGATCTTCAAGGCGTTGATAGGCCGACCATAGAAGGCGAATTCGTCTATCAGAACAGCTATCGCCTAAACGTCCGCTTCTACTCGTCTCTGGGCGAGAAGAAGGCCTTCGTCCTATCCCACGGAAAAGACATGATGGTCCTGAAGCTCGTCGGCTACGGCGACCAGGTCATCAGATACTACAAGCTCGAAGATCAAAAGGCCAATATCTGGGTTGGTCACCACCGCTATCCCACCAAGGGAAGGGTCTGGCACCCCGGCGGGGCTCACCCCTTCGTAGGGCTGCACGAGGCTCTCGTGCACAACGGCGACTTTGCAAACTACCATGCCATAATGGAGTATCTGGCCCAGAGGAACATCCATCCGCTCTTCCTCACCGATACTGAGGTTTCTGTCCTGCTTTTCGACCTGTTGAGCAGGGTCTACCGGTACCCGCTGGAATACCTCATCGAAGCCATGGCCCCCACTACGGAGAGGGATTTTGAGATGCTTCCCGAGGATAGGAAGAGAGTCTACCGGGCAATTCAGACGACCCACATACACGGGTCCCCTGACGGACCCTGGTTCTTCATAGTCGCAAGAAACGACCCATCGAAAGGGGTCCAACAGCTTCTCGGGATAACGGACACGTCGATGCTTCGGCCACAAGTCTTTGCATTACAAGAAGGCAGGGTCAAGATTGGCGTGATCGCCTCTGAACGACAAGCCATCAATGCGATGCTGAGGAAGCTGGGGGAAGACGGGAGAATTCCCTCTGGTTATGCGGACGTTTACTGGAACGCGAGAGGTGGAAGCCATACCGACGGCGGGGCCTTCGTCTTCACACTACACGCCAGAGGACTGGGGAAGCATCTAGTCTGCACTGACAAGTTTGGACGCGAGGTTTCAACTCCTCCAGGTCAGGTTCACTTCGAACCAGCACGTGCCGCTATCCCCCTGAACGCCAGTGTCGCCTTGCAGATGCAGAAGCTTCGACACGTTTCAGACCCGGTAGCTCTCTTCGATTATCTCAGGCCGATTCTGAGAGACGGCGAGTTTGGTTTTGTGGCGGAAGCTGTCGAGGAGTTGAAAAGACTGGCTAGAGAGGGAGACCAAGCACGCGCTTTCACAATAGACTCTCTCACTCTCCTCTTCGACAGGATTTACGACACCGGAGCCAAGAAAAGAAGCTCAATTCTCCAACTACTTAGTGAAGCCCTCAACGAGACCTTCGCATCTATCCCACTCCCAGCTTGGAACGGGTTGCACGCTCTCCTAGATTGGAGAAGCAGGAGTGGGCTGCGGGTCGCAAGCTCCCCGGATCAGATATTGGTTATCGACGCACTTGACTTTCCAAGCGAAGGAGATGAGAGCGTGGCTAGGTACACCGTGGATGCGTACCACCAGGGCTGGAAGAAGCTTGTACTGTACAACTTGAGAGGTCATCGCTTCGTCGCCAACGGGCTTGGACCCCGGACCAACGATGTGAGAATCGACTGCTACGGCGATGTGGGCGATTACGTCGCGTCAGGCATCGACGGCGCAGAGGTCAATGTGCACGGTGCAGCCCAAGACCAAGCGGCTCAGATCATGAAGTACGGAAAGCTCGTCATACAGGGCGATGTGGGACAGGCGTTCATGTACGCCGCTAAGGGAGGCCACGTCTACGTCATGGGAAACGCGGCCGGCAGACCTCTGATCAATGCTGTGGGCAGGCCCAAGGTCGTTATCAACGGGACATGCCTAGATTATCTCGCCGAGTCTTTCATGGCAGGAGACCCGTACAATGGAGGCGGATTCGTAATAGTCAACGGACTAAACCCCACGCATGACGGACGGTGGGTCGAACAGCCAACGCCCTACCCTGGCAGCAACCTCTTCTCACTTGCCTCGGGAGGAGCTATCTTCATTCGAGACCCTCACAGGATAGTCACCAGCGACCAGCTGAACGGCGGACGACTAACGGAATTCACCGAAAAAGACTGGTCTCTGATTCTTCCACATCTGCAGGAGAACGAGAGACTCTTCGGAGTATCCATTCAAAGAGACCTCCTTAACGTGAACGGCCAAGAATTATCCCCTTCAGCAGCCTACCGAAAAATTGAGCCAATACCTTTGCAGCAACTGATATAGTCGTCATCGGTTTCTCATCCCATCTAGATCCGTCCTGATGCCTCTCTATCTGCCTGTGAAGCGTGGTGAACTTGGCTGTCTTTGATTCTTTCGATTCGGGAAAAACGCCGGACGACAACAAAAGCCTAAGGCTGCCAGTTAATCCAACCTTGATGTGAACAATTCTGTCACTAAAGTATCTGGCCAATCTGGCTTTGCGGGAACACATTGCTGCATACCTTCTGGCTTCTCTGACCAACATTCTGCTATTATTGCCCGTGTCGCAACTCGGCGCAAAAGCTGGTCATCCAGTTGACCTCCCCATGGCTGTTGCGCTACACCAGCTGCTTGTCGCTGTGTTGGTCTTTCTACTCACGGTTTCGGGGATGATTCGGAGAGGATGGCGATGGCAATATGCCGCCTCAGGCATGCTGTTTTCGGTCTATGTTGGCTATCGAATGGCGTCTAGGTTTCTGGCCGGACTGGAGTCGATAAGCTTCCTGCAGTCTCAGAACGGGTCCACTTCAAACGAACTGCTGATGCTCTACTGGTATGGTTTGGCGGCCGCAGCCAGTTACTTCGGAACGATCCTAGCAGTGAGACGGGCCTATGGCAAAATCACCGTCGCGAGAACTGTAGGCCTGGGCGCGTGAATTGATCCTACGCCTTCTTAGCTAGTCGAAATCCCAGAAAGTCCTTCCCTTCGAGAAGGACATCACGAAAGCGCACTGGGTGCAGACCATGAGTATGATCTTGTGAGCCGTGAAGCCCCACTTGCTGTCCATCTTGCCCTCTTCTCTGCTGAAGCTGGTACTGCCGCACAAAGGCCACGTTAGGGATTGTCTCCCTGACATGGTTCTTCGTTACGCCATGTTCGCGTACGAGTGAATTATTCCAGTGATGTACTTGATTCCAGCGAGGAAGTGGTCCACGGTCGTATACTCGTTCGGAGCATGGGCGTGAGAATAGGCGGACGGGGGTCCACTGCCCGTCCAGATAGAATCAAGGCCCAATCGCTTGGTGAAGACATAGTCAGGACCCGACGCGGGGTTCCTAGGAAGAACAACCGGACTGGTCCCATAAACCATCTTAGCAGCCTTGGCAGCAGCCTTTGCAATGGGGGCAGAGGGCTTTGTCCGGGAGGGCTCCAAGAAACCCAACGCTTTGACTTGTATGTCATCGAAACCCCGGCTGCGGAGGTGCACCTTCAACAGTCTGAGCTGGTTCCTTGGATTCTGGTTGTAGACCAAGCGGAAGTCCAGCTTGAGCATAGCACTGCCGGGTAGAACCGTCTTGGACCCTTGTCCAATGTAGCCGGTCTTGAAGCCGCAGATGGTGCAGGTCGGTTCTGTGAGATACCTTTTCAGGGCCTCGCGGGCGGTCTTCGCATGTAAGAATTTCTTCACTCCCCACTCTCGCAACAGGTTCTCCGCTCTGAACGGAATCTTCCCTACTAGGCGCGACTGAGCCGGCGTGAAAGGCTCCACGTCATCATACCATCCTTTGACGAGAATTCTATCATCTGGACCCTTGATTGTCGAGAGTGCCCAAATGAGCCTCCAGGCGGGATTCTCGACTAGGGGAGCATAGGATGAGTGGAGGTCTTCCCTTGCCTTTCGACAGCGAAGCTCCACGTAGAGAAGCCCTTTCACTCCCAGGCTGATCTCGGCTCGTCCTGTCTCGTCCAAGTCCCCATCATAACAGACCACGGAGTCGGCCTTTAGCCTCTCCCGGTTCTCCTCGATGAAGCTCGGAAGGTGAGGGCTTCCGATCTCTTCTTCTCCTTCGAAGATGAACTTGACGTTGAGGGGGACATCGCCTATGGTCTTGAGGTAGGCCTCAACAGCCTTGATGCATGAGCTAACGTTGTTCTTGCTGTCAGCCGCTCCCCGTGCGATTATCTTCTTGCCCTGCATCTTGGCTTCGAAGGGTCCTGAGACCCACTCCTCTAATGGCTCGGGAGGTTGAACATCGTAGTGGCCGTATATGAGAAGGGTCTTGGCGGAGGATTTCGATCTGACCTCTCCATAGACAACTGGATTTCCGTTCTTCTCAGGGAGGATCTTGGCCCTGATGCCCGCTACTTCCATCTGTTTCTTGACAATCTTCGCGCAATCCTCGATGCCCTTGCCTTGGGCTGAAATACTGGGCTGGCGTAGCAGCGTGCGAAAGTCTCGGATGAGCGGCTCCTTGTTCTCGGATATGTAGTCGAAGGTTTGTTTCAGGCTCGTATATGCTCACGCGAGGCTAGGCTGGCCGGGAATGTGCTAATAGCACCTTCGACAAACCTCGACTTAGCACGAAAAATCGGCCGCTACAGCTCACGCGAGAACTTTAGCATGCTTCAGAAGAACAGCTCGGCCCCATCCATTATGGGCAAATTCCTCGGCGGATGGGAGTCGGTCGATCTCGAACCATTTTGCCTCCTCTACCCCCTTGCCCTTGGTGACGTTCATGTTCGTGGGGAAGGCCAGGTAGTCGAAGATCAGATGCCAGGTCTTGTTGTCGCCGATGAAAGATTCTATGTCCAATAGCTTCGTTGTGGAATTCTCAATTCCGACCTGTTCCTTGAGGATTCTCTTCGCCCCGGCTTCGGGGTGTTCTACGTGCCGCAGGTCATCGTTTGGCAGAAACCAACCCCTCTGATGGTCAATCATCTCAGCATACTTCACCAGTAGTGCCGAGTTGTGATGGAGTACTGCCACGTGGCAGACGATTGTGTGCGTTTTGCAGTCCAACGCTGGCTTGGCGTAGATAGTCAATGAGAATAAAAGACTCTCGCAAGAAGGAGCGCTCCCTTGAAAGGCAGAAAAGACCCTGGGTTAGGCCGGATAAAAGAGAGCGTTGCCCATGGTAGCCAAACTGGCAGAATCGTCCCTTCCTGACTTTGACAGCCTATGGGACTACGAGCACCCGGCTGAGACGGAGAAGAAGTTTCGCGAGCTACTACCGATAGCATTAGCGTCCAAGAACACATCCTACCGTGCCCAACTTCTTACCCAAATCGCTAGGACCCAGGGGCTTCAGAGAAAATTCACGGAAGGCCACCAAACTCTCGACGAAGTGGCAAAGCTTCTCCCTGACTCGGACAACCGGACCAGGGTCCAGTACCTTCTGGAGAGGGGACGGGTCCTAAACTCCTCCGGGAAACTCTCAGAATCCAAACACCTCTTTCTCCAGACCTGGGATTTGGCCAGGGAATTGGGAGAGGACTTCTTTGCAGTTGACGCAGCTCACATGATTGCAATAGTTGAGTTGCCCGAGAACCAGCTGGATTGGAATCTTAAGGCTTTGGACCTTTCGGAAAAATCCACGGACCCACGGGCGAGGAAATGGAAAGGTAGCCTCTACAACAACATTGGTTGGACACTTTTCGAGTCGAAAGAGCATAACAAGGCGCTGGACATGCTCCAGAAGGCTCTGCGATGGCGAGAAGAGCAGGGCCAGGCCCTCGAGGTGAGAATCGCAAAATGGTGCGTGGCAAAGACCCTCCGAGCGCTAAATCGTCTGCATGAGGCATTGGAGGTTCAGAAAACACTCTTCAACGAGTATGACAAGGAAGGCGAGAGGAGCGGCTACGTCTACGAAGAGTTGGGAGAATGCCTCTTAGCCCTCGGCCAAGCAGGAGAAGCGGGGAAGTTCTTCGCCATGGCGCACGAGGAGTTGTCGAAGGACCAGTGGCTTGTGGAGAACGAACCGGCTCGACTAGCGAGGCTCAAAGAACTCGGAAAGTCCCGGCTCTGACTCCAATCAGAATCGTATCCCCTGCACTCGTGCAGTCATCAATGGTGTTGGTATTCCTCCAGTTTCCGAGAGGCCCATCTCCTAGCTAGGACGGAAAGGACGGACCCTGGAAGAAGGATGAGGAACAGCTTGAACGCTAGAGCCAGCTTATCCGAATTGGAATCGGCCAAGAACGAACCTGTCGCTGGCTCAGCCGTGAACGCCTCCTTGTTGCTCAAGCTCAAGACACGTCCTGCGGTGTCCGGGCCCGGCGGCTGGTAGCTCGGAGACACGAAGGCGGGTAAGGCGAGGAGAGCTATTCCAGCCAAGACCCCAAGAACCAAACTGAGCCCTAACCTAATACTCGTTGGTCGGTTCCACAAGTCTCCTAGCGCCTCTTTGAGCCGTCTCTTCAGCTAGTGTCTTCCCATGTGATAGGCATAATCCCAGTGCTCAGAACGGCTTGTACAAGCATCAGAACGGCCGCATCCGCCACACCCTCAACGTCTCGGTCCAAGACA
>CAYIBO010000020.1:0-16011 GCA_964361545.1 uncultured Candidatus Bathyarchaeia archaeon | reverse complement strand
CGGGAGTTCGAATCTCCCCCGGGCTATCTTTCGGAGAGCTTTCTGTGTCTCGGGAGCTGATTGACCTACCCCCTTTTCTGAGGTCCGCATGGTGGGACAGGTTGTTTTTGGGCTCCCTCTGGTTGTTCCAGACTGTTATTGGGGTTTCTGAGTGTCTTGTTATCCATGCTTTTTCGTGGAAAGGTCTGCAGTTCGGGGCTGGCCTTTCAGAGTTGACGATTTCTTTGACTTTTTACGCCTTTCTTTCGGAGAATCGGCCGGATTGTCATGGTCAGTGGGGCCCCGGGCTGTTGCGAGAAGCGATTGGCGACCCTAGGGCCCGAATTCGCCCGGTTCACATGAGGCTGTTACCCGTAGAGCAGTCGTGTTTCTGGTCTGTGTCTTCTTCGCAATATTATCACTGGAATTAAGCAGAGGAGAGCTACTAATCCCAGCCTCACCGGGTCGGTGAAGACCGACGTGTAGGTTGGGCTCTGCGTCAGCTTGTTGATGATGGAAAGGTCAAAGAAACTTGGGAGGGCTCCATATAGCCATAGCACAATCATCCCGCTCGCCATTATCAATGCAAAGGCGACTTTACCTAGGTTGTTTCTCTTTCGGATTCGGGCGATTGTCGGTGAAGGATTTGGGGAGTGATCGGAAGTCTCCAGGTCAATGTCCAGTGGGGAAAGTGTGTCTTGGTCGAGCTGGTGGCTCAATTTTGCACGACGGCTCATGCTGTCAAGAATATCGTCAACGGTTGCGTCATCCTCCCGTCGCCGAATGGCAGGTCCTGTGAATCCAAAGCGAATCTTGGGTTGGCCAGGCTGTCTTCGCCTAGAACCCATAGGCAATCACGAACTAGAATAGTGGTCTGCTTCGATTTGAGGCTAGGAGTACCCTCTAGACCAGGGTTAAGGACAGGCTAGGGTCCGAACCCATGTGACCATCGCATGGTCTTGCACACGAATGTCTTCATCAAGAGGAGTCTGTGAATAAAGGAGATCTCGAAAATCGGAGGAATCGTCCACGGGGCAACCGAAGGTTTATTCTCAAAACAGCCAGATCTTCTGGCACGCCGGGCTGGAACACTGACAAAGACACGATCCCGATACAAGGCTGTTGCAATCGGCGGTACCTTTGACGTATTTCATCGAGGCCATGAGCAACTGTTTTCGAAGGCCTTTGACGTTGGCGAAAGGGTCCTAATCGGCGTTACCAGCGACAGTTACGTCAGAAAACTCCGGAAGAGTCACCCTGTACAACGCTACGCCTTGAGGGTCAGCAGACTTCGCCGTTTTCTGAGAGAGAGACGATGGTCTTCCCGTGCAACGATTGCTCCTCTTCGGGACCCGTACGGACCCGCAGCACGCCGCAATGACTTGGAAGCTCTTGTCATTACTCCAGATACACTCTCAACCGCTTTGAAACTCAACCAGCTTCGGCGAGGCAGTGGGCTCCGTGTTCTGAAAATCCACAGGATACCATTGTCTAAGACTAAGGATGGAAGAACGATCTCGTCCACACGGATAAGAAGAGGAGAGATTGACCGGGAAGGCCGGGTTCTCCGCAAGAAATAGCCGGATTCGATTTTTTGGAGGAATCCCAATTCTCCAATTTATTGGAAGTTGTTCAGAGCTTGCTTTCCGCTGTGTAGACTTTAAGCATTGCTTCAAGTTCTTTGGTAAAGCTGTTGCTCAAGTGCCACCTTGACTCAAGCTTCTCGATAAACCCGGCACCGACAAGTCCGTGTATCATGTTATAGAACTGCCCGACGCTCATGCCTCTCTTGGAGATCCAGTCCTTCCAGGCTTGAATCGGCAGTCCCATTGGTTTCGACCGTCTGACTTCTTTCCAAAAGGAGAAGGCTTCTCCGGCGAGGAATTCGCTCTTCCAGAAGACCCGCTTGAAAAGGTCGCTAGCTTCTTCTGGAATGTTTCCCGCTTTGAACAATACAGTGGTTTTCGGCTCGGTCGGATGGCGTGTTGCTCTTCGCGGCATCTTATGACACGACGTCCACGGAGAAAAAATCACTATCGTTTAATCCTTATGGTAGTGGCTACCCGAAGATCGACAGGGAACGAGGCGTGAGTCTTGCTTAGGCTGTTTCCTACGCAAATGTCCCCTGGAATTCATTAGCCTATGATGCTGGATTTACTGAGGCAAATTGTAGGAGAACGGGACGTCCCCGGAAAAGTCCGCCTGCATATACTTCGACATTACCTCGTCCTCATCATGATAGTCGAAGTAGCTTCCTCTTGAACCCGGTAGTTTGTGTCCCATGAGCGCTTCCTTGGTATCCTCGTCAATGTGAGGGGACGCGTTCAAGACTTTTCGGAAGCTCTTTCTCAGACAGTGAACCCATACAGATTCGGGATTGATTCCTGAATGGCGGGCTGATGACTTCACGAGCCTCCAAACGTGCTCTCTGCGGATTTTTTCGCCATTGTTACCCGCCCCTTCTTGGACGAACAGAGGGTCCGCGGGACCAGGGTTCCACCCTCGCGCTTTCCTTGAGTCTAGGTACGCTCTTAGAGCCTTGGCAGCCCCCTCTTTGAGGCCGGTCAGATAGTAGCTCAGCCCATATAGGCTCAGCTTGGTGTCGAGGCTGGGAGTCACCCTGATTCTTACTGGCAAAGAGATCTCTGGATAGAGCTGATTGCTTACGAGAGAGTACGTCCAGTTGCAGAGGCAGCTGACTCTTACTCCGCTTTGAAACAGGCACAGCATGATGGCCTTGTTTCGCAGAGAGCCAGCGTTCTCGGCCATTCTGAACACTTCAGCTTTGGTTGGAATGTGTTCTATGCCGATTTTCTTCTTCGCGGGAGTCCGTATCCTCTCTGACCGTTTGAATTCAAGTCGTCTGTCGTGGGCTTCCAGAAAGCCCTTCATGGTGATAGTGACCTGTTTTGCCCAGACTCCCTTCCCCTGCTGGAGGTACCAGTTTGCCACTCTTCGGACTAGGGTTTTGATGTCGCGATCGGGAAGCCCAAGGAGCTCTCTGGGTCCTGACAGCTTGGCTGCTTGAATGACCTTCTCCAGCTGGTATAGCTTTTTTTCACGCGTTTCTTTGGAGGTGTAGCCATCAATCCAGTCGCGTACGAGCGGGTCGCTCAGGAGCCATTGGTAGCTCCTTTGACCTTTGGCAAACTGGCCCCCTGTTCCTCTCGCAAAGTCATGCTTGGAACGCTGAAGGGCACTGACATCAATGTCCAGCTGCTCGACCAGCGACAATGGATAGCCTCACGACCCTCTCCCCAAGAGACGAGGTTGCGGATTTAGGGCTCGTTGACAGAAATGTGATTACTTTCGGTTCTACCGAATGTATCATAGCTTACTTTCGGTGCAAAGACCCCCAAGGAGCCGATAAGGGTCTGCCATAAGTGGCAATTTCAGCTCAAGACCCGTAGCCCTAAAGAGGCTAAACCTGCGAATTCACGTGCCCGGCCTTGTCCGATGGAAAGCTCAGAAATGGCTGGCCTTCTTGGCAATGGCAATTGTCACATTCTCGGAGCCTCTCCGGGCAGCCACACTTCCATTTAGTTACAGGTATGGGGTGATCTCAGAATTGCACTCATCCCGTGGCGGTCTTGAGTTTTTCATGATGGCGTTGTAACTGGTCTTCATTGTTTCTTCGTTGGTGTTCGTTGTTAGACTTCCACGTTCATGAGGTGCATTTTAGCGATCGTGTCCGAATTGCGATGCCAGAGCACCTATGTTAGTGAGAGAACCTAGGTCGCCCTGTCCAATTTTTTGGATCAATGGCAATCCTCCAAATTTTTGGAGGGTGGACTGCTCCCCCCAAGCGTGAACTTCTCATAAACCGGCAGGACGCCAAAGAAACTCTGCGTATCGGACGAGATGTCGCTGACGGCGTGGTGGTCTATGTAGTATAGCGATGTTCCTGCTTTCGGGGTCCCATTTGCGTCTGATCCGCGGGCATCCCAATAGGTGGCAGGGGCGGAGGTATAGCAAGGCTCTTCGACAGGAGGATCGCCTCAGCCATGGCGATGCTGGACACGGCTTGAATAACCGGGGGAGGGGGAGGCTTGTTCTGCTTGTGCTCTTCGATCATCTTTGATATCTCCTCCTTATCTCCGCTGACCTGGGCGCGGCCTTTTACGCTCAGCTGCGCGATGGAGGGGCTGTAGCTGACCGTGAATACGAAGGGGGCCTCCGCAGTGGATTCGTTCTTTTGGTCTAGGCCGACAATGTTGATGTTAACAGCTATCTGGACTTGGGGAGGCAGTTGAGTCTCATGGCTCCAATATCTCTCCCCTGACATGTTGGTAACTTGGACTGTGATCCTTAGCATACAAACACTGAGGAGAGCTAGGGGCGCGATGGTATTATGGCTTCTGCCGGAGCTCCTGGCTTGGTGTCTTGGCCGCCTGGACCTTATGCGCTTTTTGGACGATGAGCTTCCGACCGTCGACCCGGATTGACAGTAGGTCCCCGTCCTTGAAGGGAAAGCTAGAATCATCCGTCAGCTTCGTGGGAAGGTAGATTCTAGGGGACCTGTAGACCGTTCCCTCTGCCCTAGCCTGTTTCTTCGCCACCGCGAACCTGGTGATGATTTTCTTAACCAAACGCTACACCATCTGTCGTAGTTTTCCGCCCTGAATGTTTGGACGTGTTTACCGTAGTGAAGTGCTTTTAGAACTTCCGGACATGTCCACGTCGATTACAGGACCGGTTCGGGAATGGAAGGGCTGATGGGATTCTGGGAATTGGCGTCGAGGCTGAAGAGGGAGAAGCGGAAGGGCTGGGTGCAAAGGCTTCAGCTGTCTGACGTAGAATCGGTGGCAGATCACTCCTTCGCAGTCGGGATACTGTCGCTTTACGAAGGCGAGAGGCGTGGATACAACATGGAGAAACTTTTGAAGATGGCTCTGATTCACGACTTGGAGGAAGCCATCACCGGAGACCTCACTCCTCAGGATAGACAGAGAAGAGGGGCAAGAACCGTCCTCCGACTGAAATCGTCGGCCATGGCCCAGATCCTTGGCGGAATGCCTTCACAAGTAAGAGCGGAGTACCAAAGGCTATGGAAAGATCTGAAGATTGGGAGAAGCCGCGAGGCTCGGCTAGTGAAAAACTTGGACCGGCTGGAAATGGCTCTCCAAGCCAGGGAGTATGAAACCAGAGGCGCGAGAGGAGAGAAACTGGCCGAGTTCTACAGTTCCGCACTCAGGGAGATAACTGATGCTTCGCTGAAACGAGTTGTTCGCGGCTTGGTGTTGTCGCGCTAGACCGAGCTGACGAGCGGGACCCGAGCCCGGGCCGCCTTCAGGAGGTTTTCCTTGGGAAACAGGGATTTGAAGTCCCGGGTGAGTATGGACACATACTCGGAGATTTCCTCTTCCGTCATGTACTGGAACATGTAGTTACCGTTGTACGGTGACGGGTCTCCCTCGCGTCTCATGAACTCGATGTGCATCAATGGGTCTCCCCGCTTGATGGTAATGGGCTGCCTCTCGTTGCTGAGGTTGACCAGTTCTAAGGCGAGCCTTCCCACGAAGCCACTGTGGACTTTGGCCGCGTTGAGGAAGGAGAGACCCATTCTTCCGTATTTACTCTTGGCCGTGAGATGGGAGACGAATGAGGGAGGGGTGAAAACCACTTCGTTGGAGACGAGGTTCTGGTGCTCCAGGTAGTGGAGGGTTCGCTCCTCCTTTACCGTCAAAACATAGCCGTCTCCGTCCAGCAGACTATAGTCGAAGGGGTGGATACATTTGTGAGCCTTGATCAGACTGACGAGTTCGTTCTTGCCGATTACGCACATGCCCTCCCGGCTGGGCCGGGTCTAATTTGACGGTTTCGGTCAAACAGGCGTAGCTTGTAGAAGGGTAAGGGAGAGGGTGGGCTGGCTGGACAATAGCTCGGAATAGTCCACCACAAGCAGGAAGAGCACGTCTCCGAACCCGTTTGGAGGAATGGGCAGGGTGACGTTAGCGTTCACCGTTGACCCTGTGGGTATTGGGACCCCTGGGCTGCTAGCCAATACCAGCGTGGAATTGGATGCCACGAGCTTAATGGCGTCGTATCTGCCGGACTGGATTCTGGCCGAGATTATTGACTCCGGGACAAGTTGGTTGGGCTGGGGGACCAGGTCGACACGCGGTAGGAGGTTTGTCAATGTGACCCAGCCAGAATCTTCCGGGTATCCCGCAGTGTGAAGGCTTACCTCGCTGAACTTTACGTATAGGTGGGTAACTGGTCCTCCGGGAACGAAACCGTAGACTCTGATGTTTACCGTTCCCTGGGTGGTGGAAGGGGCGAAGGCGATAACAAGGATGATGATAAGCGCTGCTACGAAAATCACGCGTCGCCAGGCAGGGAACGGATAGTCAGTCAAGATTCGGCCGGCCAGTCTACTACTGATATTTAACAACCAGTTTAGCTGGGAAAAACGCCAAACGTGATTCCACGTTAGGGTCTATATCTCCAGGCCAGAAAACGAAGATAGTCGCGAAGGTTTGCTCTGTAGCTCATCTTGCTAGTTCCCGCGATTCGAGGGGGAAAGCTGACGCCCACCTCTGACACTTTGAAACCTGCTCGCAGAGCGCGAAACACGATTTCCGGGAGGAACGCGAATCCCTTGCTCTTGACTTGTGGAAGAACCCTCTCTAGGACGGTTCTACTGTACAGTCGATATGCGCTGGTATAGTCGGAGTATGGCCCCAGCAAGATGGCGTTCACTGTCTTGCTTACCAGACGACGGTGGAAAGGCACCTTGATCTCTGTACGAGCACCAAGGATCAAATCCCCCTCCGTTGAGAGGAGCCTGTCCATTTCCTCTGGGAGATGGCTGAGGTCTGTGTCCATAGTCAAAACTGGACCGGGATAGTCCAAGGCCTTCTTGAGACCCACAGAGTAGGCGAGGCCGAGGCCTGGCGTAACCTCGACTACCTCCACAGGATACTGCTTCAGGATTTCCAGGGTCCTGTCCGCTGCGGTGAGCGGAATTATGATCTTCCAGTTGGAGGCGTTCCTGTGTAGAGATTTCAGAAGCCTTTCCAGAAATGTGGGAGCGGTTTCTTCCTCGTTGCGCATCGGGGTAACAACGGTGAGATTTGGAATCATTTCCGCTACTCCCTATTCGAATTCTGAATCCGCTCTGGCCGAAGGGCTAGGCCACCACACCATACATGACTTGGACGACATAGCCGCTCGCCGGGTCTGTGAAATTCTGGGCAGTGGAGAGACTTGAGAAATACAACTGCTGGTACTGGGGGATGCTGTTGATGGTCACCAGGTCACCGGGATAATCGACGATGAGATAGACTGTTCTGCTAGCCAGTTGGCTCCAGGGTACGAAGTATCGATCGTAGGCTATGATGCTGGGATAGTTTTGCGAGATAAGCCACAGGTACGTGTAGCTCACAATCACTGTTGGAGACCCCAATCCGGCAACATGTGACAGAGCTTCCTGTTGGGGATTCGCGGGGTTCTGGGGAATGACCAGGAATAGAGAGGAGACAGTGAGGAGGATGATCAGGGTCCCAAACAGAGCGTTCTTCACCTTCAGACTGTTTTCCAGTCGAGGAACCCGTTTGACAACGTCGAACAGGAACCCTGTGGCGAGGAGAGAGAAGAAGGGCAAAACAGGAATGAGGTAGACTACGGAAATCTTGAGAAAGAGAACAACGAACGAGACAAGATAGGTTATGGGAAAAACGACAGTCCAGTCCCTGCGGTACAAGGCCCATACTACTCCAGCCAGACCAACGAAGAGGAACGGGTCGCGGCTAGTAATTCTTTGCAATATCAGGCTACCAGCGTTCACGGCTCGCTCGCCGCCAAGCGCGGTCAGGCCGAACTGTGAAGCTAGAAACTGTGACAGCCCACCGAGCTGGTAGACGCCGTAGACTACCCATAGGGCGGGGACTATTGCTGCGAAGAGCAGCCAAATGATGACGCTGGACGTTGTTCGTTTCTGATGGCGGAAGTAGAGCAGGAGAGCTGGCACGAAGAAGAGTGCTGTCTGCTTTGAAGCAAGAGCCCCTCCGAAGAGGAGTGCCGAGATGATCCTGTCTCTGGGACGGGTTACTATAAGGAGGAAGCTTGCCAGAAGAAACAAGGTCATGAAATTGTCCACGACCACCAGTCTGAGATACCTGGCTGAGAGCGGGCTGGCGACGTAGATGAGGGAGGCAACAAACGCAAAACCCTCCCCCTTCGAATAGAGTGCTTTTCCAATCTTGTAGATCAGTATGCCATCGACTGCTGAGAAAATCGCCATTAGGATTCTTGGTATCAGGTAGCTGGTGGGATTGACGCTTGCAAACAATGCTGCAAGACTGGTTAAAGGGAGAAAGGGATGGCCGTAGTACGTGAGCTCCCCGGTCTTCAGCCACTCCAGACTGAAGTGGAGGTAGGCTCCCTCATCGAAGAACCATGCCGGGTAGTTTAGGAGGTTGGGAAGGTGTACGAGAAGAGCGACAGATGCGATAATGGCTGGCGGTGTACTAGTTTTTCCAAGACTCCTGCCAAACCTGGACCAAGGCCTCATCCCTTGACTGAGGACAAGCCCCGCAGCGGGCAACGCCAGCCTTCGAGTCACTGGGTTCGCCTATCCCTTCCGAGTTTTCCCGGGTCCCTTTGAGAGCCTATAAGGGGTACGTCAAAGACTAAAACCCAAGTCAAATCTGACCCCGAAGAAGCCAACTAGGTCAGCCTCTTGTCAAGACTCCAGCGAAAATCCCTCACTGTAGTGGCTCTTGGAGGAAACGCCATCATCCAGAGGGGAGAGCATGGGACTTTCGAAGAACAATACCGCAACGTCCAGTCCACGATGGCTCAGATGGCGGACCTCATAGCTCAAGGCCACCAGGTAATCATCACTCACGGAAATGGTCCCCAGATCGGGGCCACTCTCATCCGACATGAGATGGGCGGGCAAACGGTCCCATCGCTTCCCCTTCATGCGTGTGGGGCCGAGACCCAAGGCTTCCTGGGCTACATGATTCAGCAGACGCTTCAGGCAGAGCTGGCCAAGAGAGGAGCAAGTAGAGCAGTCGCTACGGTGATCACGCAGGTCCTGGTGGACAGGAACGATCCGGCGTTTCAAAACCCTACAAAGCCCATCGGGCCTTTCTACACAGAGTGGCAGAAGCGAAGGATTCTGGAGGAACGTGACGACATCGCCATCAAGGAGGATTCTGGTAGAGGATATCGAAGAGTGGTTCCCTCTCCAGACCCCACGCTCGTTGTCGAGAGTGCCACGATACAGACCTTGGTTGAGAACGGTGTTATTGTGATCGCCTGCGGAGGGGGAGGCATACCAGTGGTTCAATCCGATGGTTCTCTGTCTGGAACTGAAGCCGTCATCGACAAGGATCTCGCCGCCGAAAGGCTTGCGACGTCAGTTGGCGCTAGCAGGCTGGCCATAATGACAGACGTGGACGGCGTGTTCCTCAACTACGGCAGGGACGACCAGCGATTTCTGGCCAAGGTCAGGAGGGACGACCTAGCAAAATATGCCGAGCTAGGTCATTTCGCGGCCGGCAGTATGGGACCAAAGGTGGAGGCAGTACTAAGATTTCTCGACCACGGGGGAGACCGTGCTGTGATAGGATACCTAGGGAGCCTCAAGGAGACTGTCGAAGGCCGAGCAGGAACACAGATCACCGCCTAAACGCTATGGCACAATGCCGCTTTGCGAGGTGTCGTGCAACGTGGGTGTCTTGTGTTATCCCGTGGCGTAGGCCTTCTTGGGTTCGAATCTCCACACCAGCCTTTTGTAATGGCTTTGAGCGGGGGACTCATTTGAGGGGAAGTGTCATAAAAGAAAGATACGCTGCATCGTACATTCTGCTTAGTGGGGGTCTAGTCTCGTTCGCACTCTGGTTGATTTTGTACGCGAGCCCGGGGTCGAGTGGTTCCGAGGGCTGGATTCTGACTGAGTCGTTGATGGCTTGGACCCTTGCCGTGTTCGTCTTGGAAATGTACCGAAGGAAGGGAGTGGGGAAAGTGACATCAATTATTGGAATGTCGAAGTCGAACTCTGCGATTGTCTGGGGGAAGACCCTCGCTGCAACGGTTGGGACGCTTGGCCTTCTAGGGTCTTCCTTCTTATGGAGTGTCTCTGGAGGACTCAGCCTTCAGGAGATAGTGTTTGTTGCCTCTCTCAATCTTGGGTCGTTGCTAGCAACGGCAGGTACGCTAATCCCAAGGGTTGGAAATAAGGTCCAGGGGGGAATGATTCTTGGCGCCGCACTCCTAATATTGTCGGGCTGGGTATACGCGTATTCAAACAGGTTGGAGTTGGCGAGTGGAGTCTCTTCTTGGTCTTGGTCTTCGGCGACTTTCTTTTCGTGGATTGCCTTGATCTTTGTAGGGGGCATCTTGGTTCTCCTCCCATGGCATCGCTCAACTAAGTCCAGGGTCAACGATATGCAACAAGGAGGCTGAATTGTACAACGTCAGCAATCACTCTTCGTGGGTTCGAATCCCACCCCATACTCGGGACGCTCGCTCCGTATGATTGCAGGCCCAGTGCTCTTGACGAGCTTGGGCATTCCTCAATTCTAGGCTGTACTAGCTAAGGCGACACCTGCGGCTTGACGGCTTCGACCAAGACAAATGGGATTTGAGCTTCGAACTTTAAACCCAGGTACACGATAGGGGAGACTATTCAGGGTCCGGTCGAGGAACCATTCCCATGATGTACTCGGTCTTAGTTGAGGCGTACCAGGAAATCGAGGCCACCACCAAAAGACTCGAAATAACAGGCCTCCTCGTAGACCTGCTGATGCAGACGCCTCCTGAGGCCATGGAGAAGGTCGTCTACCTGACTCAGGAGAAGCTCTCCCCTGATTATCTCGGCATTGAACTCGGCATCGCCGAGAAGCTCGCAGTCAAGGCCGTAGCAACGGCCATGGGAAAGGACGAAGCCCAAGTCACTTTGCTATACAAAAAGGAAGGGGACCTAGGCACGGCCGTCAAGATACTCCTGGCAGGCAGGACCCAGGTTTCTCTCCTGACAGAGAGGCTCACAGTGGAGGACGTCTACAACACCTTCGACAAAATAGCCAGAGCAACAGGGGCTGGCTCGACCGACGCGAAGATTAGACAACTAACGGACCTGATCGGCAGAGCATCGCCTGTGGAAGCGAAATACATCACTAGGATGGCTGTGGGAAAACTCCGGCTGGGCGTCGGAGACATGACCATTCTGGACGCTCTAGCCGTTGCCCTTGGGGGAGGAAAAGAGGGGAGACCCATGCTGGAGAGGGCATACAATCTCTCCTCAGACCTCGGATACGTGGCCAAGACCCTAGCAACAAGCGGGCTCGGGGCTATCGAGAGCTTCAAGGTGACTCTTGGGAAGCCCATAAGGCCGATGCTGGCCGAGCGCCTCTCAGATCCCGGACAGATTCTGGAGAAGATGAACGGCCAGGGAGCTGCCGAGTACAAGTACGACGGGCTTCGAATCCAAGCCCATGTCTCGCGACGCGACGTGAGCCTCTACTCCCGCAGGCTGGAGAACATAACAGACCAGTTCCCCGACGTGCAACAGATACTCCAGAAGGGAACCAAGGCAAAAGAAGCCATACTTGAGGGAGAAGCAGTTCCTATCGATCAATCGACTGGAGACCTTCTGCCTTTCCAGCTGATATCACAACGGAGAGGCAGAAAATATGAGCTGGAGAAGATGGTTGAAGACATTCCTGTTGCAATTTTCCTTTTCGACCTTCTCTATGTCGATGGTGAGGATTTCACTCAACGTCCTTACCTGGAGCGTCGCAAGCGCCTAGCTGACATTGTTCACACGACTGAACGGCTAGCCCTATCGCACCAGATCATCGCAAAGGAGCCAGGACAACTTGACGAGTTCATGGAACAAGCAGTCACAGATGGCTGTGAAGGAGTAATGATCAAGTCAATAGGCTTAGACTCACTGTACAGAGCTGGAGCCCGAGGGTGGAGCTGGATCAAGTACAAGCGAGACTACAAGTCCGAGATGCGGGAGGAGGTCGACCTTGCAGTTGTAGGAGCCTTCTCCGGCCGAGGAAGAAGAGGAGGGACCTACGGAGCACTTCTGCTAGCAGCTTACGATGAGAAGGAGGATGTATTCCGGACTGTATGCAAGTGTGGGTCCGGGTTCAAAGACTCAGACTTGGACAAGCTCCCGCAAATGCTTGAGAAGTATCGTGTCCCCCACAGACACGCAAGAGTAGACTCCAAGATCGAAACCGATGCCTGGTTCGTGCCAGGTCTCGTAATCGAGGTGATAGGGTCAGAGATCACCCTCAGCCCCATCCACACCTGCGGAATGAACAGAATCCGCCAGGGAGCCGGACTGGCCATAAGGTTTCCAAGGTTCACGGGACGCTACAGAGACGACAAGTCACCGGAACAAGCCACTTCGACTACACAGATTATCGGGGTGTACAATTCTCAACTCAAACGAATAGGCGAAGTCGCAACTCCCGAGGCAACCTAGAACGTGCGGAAGCCTGCCCCATACAGGTTTCCAAAAGGAATGAGACCCGCATCCGTGCAGGAACGCACAGAATTCTACCGGCGAGAGTTCTCGCTTGAGAAGGTGGGAAAATGGTTCAGGGGCTGGGACAACCCCGTAGTCTTTGCTGTCGTCGTAGGCCGACACACCAGAATCTATCCGCGAGAGTACCAGAAGGAGTGGAAAAAAACCGTTCTGATAGACGAATACAAGAACCTGCAGGACCTGCGCGAGGATCTTGTGGAGTTTCGACCCGAATCAGCCTACTATGACCGGAACGTGTACAGAGGCTGGGAGCAAGCTCGCCTGGAGTCTGACAAGGTCCGGGGACTGGGACGCGATTTTGGCCAGCAGCTTGCCTTCGATGTGGACCCTGAGAACTTCGACTGTCCCATCCATGGCTCCCTGGATGAGAAGATGGCGAAACGACAAGGTCTGTCATTCTGTAGGCTGGAACTTCAACTGGCCCAGCAGCAGACCATTGAACTGTTTGACCTTCTGGAAAGACGTTTTTCCCAATTGCAGGTTGTCTACTCGGGAAGAGGTTTCCACATTCATGTCTTCGACAGGCACACGTTCAATTGGACTAGGAGCCAGCGCTTGAAACTGGTGAGGTTCCTGCAGCGCAGAGGCTTCCTCACGGATGAGTGGGTGGCGGCGGGAGGGATGAGGCTAATCCGGCTTCCGTACTCGCTCAATGGCCTGGTCAGTAGGATTGCTGTTCCTCTGAAACGGGGGGAGCTAGAGGGGTTCAATCCTCTCACAGAGGAGAGGTGTGTTCCTCGCTTTCTTCGAGCTGGGTCTTGAGGGCTATCGCTTTCTGGGCCTTTTGGCCCTCTTCTTTGCCGGTTTCTTGGCTTTCTTCTTGACCTTCTTCGCTTTGGCCTCTTTACCCGCGTAGTAATAGTAGGCTTTCCGTTTCTTGGCCGAAGCTATCTTTCTCGTTGAAGGCATGTTTCCCGAATCTCGTCTCGACGGCTTAACGTTTTCTCCAGGCGTCTGCTAGCTCTCGTCCAGAGCCGTCAGAATTCGCTGGTGAGTCTGCTCTATTGTTTCAACCCCGGTATTCAGAAGAGTGCAGGTGACCTGGAACTTGGATATCATCCGGCGAAAGAAGCTTTCCTGTCGTGCGTGGTCAAGACGTAACAGGTAAGGATTGTACCAAGGTTCGTTTCCCATTTTGCCCCAGAGTTCCTTGGGACCCGCTCCGGGACGTATCATAAATTCCCCCTTCCTGAGCACTTCAATCGCCCTGTCAGCGTCGAGTCTGACTTCTGGAGGGCTTGTTTCGTCTCTTCTTAGGAGAACCAGTAGCTTGACTTGTGCCTCGTTGGCAACCTTCCCTGGCCCGAAGATCTTCTCGCGGGGGACTAGTGCGCGGCTGTTTCCGAAGGCAAAGTAGCACCAGTCGTATCCCCGGTTGAAGACACACGTCCCTTTGGTCAGCTGGCATCCCGTCTCGCCCTCAGTGAACTCGCAAGCGGCCTTCCGCACAACCACGTTCTCGCATCTGCTCTGGTCAAACGTGTCCCGGAGCCATTCCTTGTCCTTCTGCGTCTCCGTTCTCATGTAGAGGCTCTTCTCGGGCTGTCGGCCCACAAGATAGCCCAGACGGTCTCCTTCGTTGTGGTCTATGTAGACCCAGTCGTCTCCAACAATCCTTCCTTTCGGCAACTCCATTAGCTTGAAGGCCTGAGTTGTTTTTCCTGTCCCCGTCGGTGCCACAATTATGACCCCTCTCCCGCCCACGTCGACGCAAGCCCCATGAATGGAGTGAGTCTCATGCTTCTGTTCCAGTACGGCCGCAGCCATGCCCAGCGCCCAGCTCTTGCATTGTCCATAGTACTCCGTGTTGAAGAAAACTGACTCGTTCGTCTCGGGACAGTAGAAAGCAGATGGCTGAATCCCGTCTACCCCGTAGGCCGAGAATATGCTAGCGTCTGGATCCTTAGCCGCAGAGGCCTCATTCCAATTGAGGGTCCAGAACTCAAACTGATGGCCACTGTTTCCCCAGAACGAGACGGTGATGCCGTTGAGGTTGGCCTTGGACCGGTAAGATTTTGACGAGTTCAGCTTCTTTTCGGCGGTTTTCCGCAGCTCGGCGAACTTTTCCCTCGCTACGTTCTTGTCGCTCTTGACCCGCGCAGTGGACGCGGTGGTGTAGTTGTCAAGTTTCACCGACTGTGGCTCCGAGAGTGGTGGGCTGCGACCGCCTCCAATATGACTTTTGCACCCACAGCAGCTGTCTGGCCAGAGTCAAGCTGAGGAGACACCTCTACGAGGTCAAAGCCCGAGAGATTTCTGACCATTGATGAGCCTACGAGGCTGAGAAGCTCATCAGTAGACAAGCCGTCAGGTTCCGGGTTCCCAACGCCAGGAGCAAAGGCGGGGTCCAGAACGTCAATGTCTACTGTAACGTACGCGTGACGGAACCGGCCGAGGAAGCTACTGACTCTCCTCCCTGCCTTGTCAAGACCATCCCTTCTAAGGTCGAGGGGAGTGACGATCATCACGCCCTCTTTCTTACAGAAGTCCAATTCCGGCTTCGAAAAAGCTCTGATGCCCACCTCCATTATGTGGTCTGGACCCAAGTATTCCGCGACACGTCTCATGAAAGTGGCATGTGAGAGCTTCTCGCCCAAGAACTCGTCCCGCATATCCAAGTGCGCGTCAAGATTGATCAGACCGGTGTCCTTTGGGAGAGATTCCACTGCCGCCTTGGTTATAGAATGCTCTCCTCCTACCATGATTGGGAGTTTCTTGGCCTGAATGATCTCAGCGACTACCGCCTTGACCCTCTGAAGCGTCTCTTCCAAGTCTTCGACAACGTCAACATCTCCCATGTCGTGCACGGGGACCCTTTCCAGATCAATCTCTGACCTAATGCTGTACAGTTCGAGATTCGCGGAAATGTCCCTGATGGCTCCGGGGGCGAACCTCGATCCGGCGCGATAGGTGGAGGTCTTGTCGTAGGGAACCCCGAAGAACACATAGTCTGCCTTCTCAAAGGCTGCTGAGATTCCGGTAAAAGGAGTCCTGGCCGACAGGAACAGTTTGGCGCGGCTCAAAGCTCTCCCGCCCTCACAGATGTACCGTTGTAAACCTTATTTCGGGACAAGTTTACCCAGCGTCCTGAACGATGATGTCGGAGAAAGACGTAAAGACTGAAGCTGGAAAGGAAGCTCCAAGTGGGCTGAGGCCAGTAGGCCTGACCTTCTCATCCTTCTTCTACGGAGCCGCTGGAATCTACTACCTAGCATACCCATTTTTGGTCCAAGACCCGATGATCATACCTCTCTACGTCTTGGGAGCGTTATCGCTTATTGGAAGCTACGGGGTCATGAAGATGACGAGATGGGGTGTCTGGCTCGGGCTCCTCCTGTTTCCTGCCCAGATAATCGCGCCGGCATTTGCTCTTCAGGTAGTCCTACAACTTCCCGGGATAACTCAGAACTACGAGGCGATCGCCTTCGCCGCTTCATGGGTGGCTCTCATCTTCTTCGCCAGTCTCACTTTCCTGTTGGTCTTGGACAAGCGGAAGAGTTTCAGGTAGCCTGCGTAGC
>CAYIBO010000019.1:0-16948 GCA_964361545.1 uncultured Candidatus Bathyarchaeia archaeon | reverse complement strand
CAGGTGGACAGAGGAGCATTAGCAAGCTAGGCGGACTTGCCTCGAGAATGCCAGTGACTGCAACGGCAGCGTTCATTGGATTTCTAGCCATACTTGGACTTCCCTCAACAAACGGCTTCTTCTCCGAGTTCTTCATATTCCAAGGCGGATTCATCAGGGCGACCAGCGCAGCCACGCCGTACCGGCTCGCAATCGCCATTCTTGGAGTTGCCTCCACAGCAATCACAGCAGGATATTCTCTCTGGACCCTTCGCAGGATATTCTTCGGGCAAACCAAAGAAGAAACCGCCAACGTGAAAGAGGCCCCCTGGACAGTCACTGTTCCGCTCATAGTCCTCAGTGCTGTCACCGTTGTTCTTGGAATCTATCCGGAACCCATCTTGGGCCAGCTCGTTGCCTTCGCGAAGACATTACCAACTCTCGGAGTATGATAGAGAATGCTTGTCGCGCCATGGCTGATTTGGGTCGCACCTCTCGTAGGTGCACTCCTCACCCCGATTTTCGCGAAGATTCACCCTAGAGCGCGGGATTTCGCCGCAATCGGGTCCACCCTTGTCGCCGCAGTCTCAGCAGCGGTAACAGCACTGACTGTTCCCTCAGGCGACTACACAGTTCCTTGGATCCCTTCGCTCAACATTACCGCAGGTGTTCTGGTCGACCCTCTAAGCGTGTTCATGGCCAACATCGTCGCCTGGGTCAGCCTGCTGATAATGATCTACAGCCTGGAGTACATGAAAGGCGATTCGGGGCTCACACGATACTGGTTCTTCATGAACCTCTTCATCGGCAACATGCTACTCCTCGTTCTCGCCGATAATCTCCTAATGATGTTCTTCGGCTGGGAAGGCGTCGGGCTCTGCTCCTACGCGCTGATCGGACATTGGTACAAGGACGAGAAAGAATACTGGGTCGGAACCGAAGGCGATACCGCGCTAGGAGTTCCCCAAGCCTACCCTCCAAGCCACGCGGGCATGAAGGCCTTTGTCGTGACAAGAATCGGGGACATCGCACTGCTAATAGGAATCTTCCTCATCTACTCATTTTCAAACCCGAAGACATTCAACTATAACCAACTAGCCTCCCAGCTCGCCGGAGCTTCGAACTGGGCCTCAGACCTCTTCAGACTTGGACTGCTGGTCCCTGCTGCACTGCTCTTCTTTGGTGGACCGATTGGAAAGTCAGCTCAGTTTCCCCTGCAAGAATGGCTTCCAGATGCAATGGCCGGCCCAGCATCGGTGTCTGCGCTTATTCACGCTGCAACCATGGTCAAAGCGGGCGTCTTCCTGACGGGTAGGATGGGGCCCATCTTCTATGAGGCACTGGCACAGTTCAACCAAGTGGTCCCATTCTTTGCAACGGTGGCCTGGGTCGGTGCCTTCACCGCATTTCTCGCTGCCTCGCAAGCGACGGTTGCTCGTGAGATCAAGAAGGTCATGGCCTATTCAACTGTCTCACAAATCGGCTACATGATGCTGGCCCTCGGCCTTGCTGGGCTCAGCGTCAACTTCGTCGCAGGCTATACCGCTGGCCTGTTTCACCTGATGAGTCACGCGATTTTCAAAGCCTCTCTCTTCCTAGGAGCTGGATGGGTCCTGCACGTAGCAGAATCACGATTCATGGATGAAATGGGCGGACTGGGCAAAGGAATGCGAATAACAGCTGCGTCAATGATGCTGGCCGGTCTCTCATTGATGGGAATTCCGCCCCTGAGTGGGTTCTGGACAAAGGACGCGATCCTTGCAGTGACCTTCGAAACAGGCCAACTCCCGCTGTACGCTCTCGGAATCGCTACGGTTGTTCTGACTGCGTTCTACACAATGCGCATGCTGGGAATGACCTTCGCAGGAAGACCAAGCCACCATATGGAAGAATTGGAGCGTGAAGGCAAGCATGTACACGAGGCGAAGCTGACGATGCTGGTACCGTACGTGTCGTTAGCGGTCGGGAGCCTGGTTCTGGGAGTTTCCTATCCGTTCATCCGTGATTCGCTTGTGAGATACATTGAGGGCACGTTCAGTTCGCTACCTGCCAGCTTGCCCTCAGAAGCTGTTGCGGAATCAGGCTTTCTCAACCTCGTTCTCATAGGAGTCAGCGTTGGCACAGCTATGATTGGCGCGGTTGGGGGATACCTGCTGTACTTCAGCAAAGAGCCCCGGCCATCTGGAAAAATGGGAGCTCTGCAGCGCTTTCTTTCGAATCGCTGGTATCTGAACGCCATCTACTACAAGGTCTTCGTGAACGGAGCAATAGCCGGGAGCCGTGGGCTATACCGATTCATGGAGCAGGGCATCTGGGACCGGCTGAACTATGTTATCTCCAATAACGTGATAGGTTATTCGAAGGCAAGCGAGGAGCTAGACACCAAAGTAGTAGACGGGGCCATCAACGAAGTTGCCTCCGGCGGCTCCCGGCTGAGTAACCTCCTCCGAAGAATGCAAACAGGCGTGACCCAACAGTATGTCATAGCATTCGCGGCAGGAATCTTCCTGCTCCTAGCCTACATGATACTCATAATCGGAGCGGCTTGAGATGTTGGGAATTCTGTCGCTGCTAGTGCTTCTCCCAGCCATAATGGCCGCTCCTACCTACCTGCTTGGGAAAAAGAACCCTAGATTTGCAGCGATAATTGGAATCGGCACAACCGCTGTGGTATTTCTCATTTCGATAGTCATACTGTTCCTGTTCTCCTACGGAAGGCCGGGCTTCCAGCTCATGGAAGTCGCTGACTGGGCCGGTTCGTTTGGGCTCGAATACAAGGTGGCGGTCGATGGAATTAGCCTTCCGCTTATCCTCATTGCTACGATACTGAGTCTCTTGGCCGCAGCGGGGTCCTGGGACCTCATCGAGACCCGGGAGGCAGAATACTACGCACTCTTTCTCATCTTTGAAACGGGAATTCTAGGAGTCTTCACGTCTCTGAACCTGATCTTGTTCTACGTGTTCTGGGAGATTGTGCTGATTCCGATGTTCTTCTTCATCGGAATATGGGGCGGACCCCGGAAGAAGTATGCATCGATGAAGTTTCTGATCTTCACATACGCAGGGAGCACCGTCATGCTCTTCGGGTTCCTGGCTCTTTATGCGTGGACCGGTTCTCAGGGCTCCCCATCATTCGACTATGAGACCCTTGTTCAGCGGGTCCCGACGCTGATAATGCCGTTTCAGCTTGCAGCAGCAATCACGACCTTCATAGGATTCGCGGTCAAGCTCCCCATAGTCCCGTTCCACACATGGCTGCCCGATGCGCACGTGGAGGCGCCAGCCCCCGTCAGTGTCCTCTTAGCTGGTCTTCTACTGAAGATGGGTGGATATGGGCTTGTGAGGTACAATCTTCTCCTGTTTCCGGATGCCGCCGAAATCCTCTGGCCATACTTCGCTACCATCGGATTGATCACAATGATCTATGGGGCGTCAGTAGCGATTGTCGCGCAGGACCTCAAGAGGATGATTGCCCTCACGAGTATCAATCACATGGGCTATGTCTTGCTCGGGACTTTCGCCCGGAACTCATTCGGCGTTTCAGGTGCTATCTTTCAGATGTTCAATCATGCACTTGCTATCGGAATTCTCTTCTTGATGTCGGGTTATATCCACGAGCGCGCTGGAACCCGGAATATCGACCAGCTCACAGGACTTCGCGGGAGGATGCCAATGACAGTGACGCTTCTGATCCTGGCTTCGATGGCCGCGATGGCCATTCCCGGGCTTGCCAATTTCATCAGTGAGTATCAGGTTATACAAGGGGCTTTGCAAGCGAACTATCTGTTCGGGGTGGCGATTCTCGCGCCTGCGCTGACGGTCGGCTACTTCCTCTGGATGCTTCGAAGGGTCGTCATGACCCCGCCCGTGGGACCCAAAGACGACCTTCATCTTCACTCGCTTCTCATCTTAGCCGCCTTCCTTGTCCCGCTGTTCATCTTAGGTGCTTACCCAGGTCCATTGTTGAACAGTGTCATCAAGCCTGCTGTTGACAGCTTGCTTCCGTCCATAGCCCCGGGAGGACCCTGACCCTGGGTATCGTGGAGTCCGTCGTTCAGTTCGCGCCTTTCATCAGCCTCGCCTTCTTCGGCCTCGTAGTGACTCCCGTGGGCCTGCTCGGAAATGGCAGAATGAAAGGAGCGCTAGCTCCTCCGATTGGGATCATGGGCTTGTTCATAGCACTTGGATCCACAATCTGGCTAGGCTTCAGGTCAGTTCAGTCAGGCCCTGTGGGCGTTCCTCCGCCGGTCCTACGGACTGATTTGTTCACATACTTCTTCACGGGGGTCCTGCTGGTAGTCTCAATCTTCGTGGCCTTGGCTTCTCTCCAGTTCATGAGGGCTGACGCTAACGCGGCTCCCTACTTCAGTCTCCTAATCCTATCCACTCTCGGAATGATTGTTCTGGCCGCCTCTCTTGACCTGATTCTTCTCTACGTGGGCTGGGAACTAATGAGCATACCCACATACGCACTCACTGCCATCAGGAAGAACGATCCCAATTCCAACGAAGCAGCAATGAAATTCTTTGTCCTCTCAGCCCTATCCTCTGCCATCATCGTCTACGCAATCTCACTCCTCTTCGGAATAGCAGGCTCCACCAATCTGGTCACAATCTCCAGTGTACTAGGAGGCGTGGGACCCGACGTCCGTCCCTTCGGGGTCCTCGCAATAGTCATGTTTGTTGTCGGATTTGGTGTCAAGATGGCCGTTGTTCCCTTTCACATGTGGATTCCAGACGCGTTCGAGGGTGCTCCTACAACCATTGCTGCTCTATTGGCCGCTGGAGCTAAGATGGCTTCTTTCGCGGCTGCGTTCCGAGTATTCATCATTGGCATCGGGCTCTTCAACGTGGACTGGTACTCAACCTTCGCAATAGTGGCGATAGTTACGATGACATTTGGCAACGTGGCTGCGTTGATGCAGAAGAGCTTCACGCGTCTGCTGGCCTACTCCAGCATCGCTCAGGCGGGCTACATCATAATCGCGTTGGCGACCCCGACCACCGCAACCAACAATCCAGTCGGCATCGCGGGGGGGCTGTTTCACGTGCTCAATTATTCGATTTTGAAGACGGCTGCTTTCATTGCAGCGGCCGCCGTTGCCACGCACCTGGCAGTTACTAATCTGGATTCCTTCAACGGACTTGCCCGCAGGATGCCTCAAACCTCGTTCAACATCGCAGTACTGTTTCTTGCCTTGGCAGGGGTCCCACCCCTCAACGGTTTCTTTAGCAAAGCACTCCTCTTTACGGGGGCCATTTATTCGCAGTTCAGCTGGGGAAGCTACCTTGCCATCGCGGGATTGTTGAACAGCGGGTTCAGCATGGGCTACTACGGCTGGGTCATCAAACGCATGTACTTCGACGACCCCGGCGATTCGTCCAGGTTGCCCGAGCCCAAGATCTACATGGCGATTCTATGGACTGCCACGATCCTCACATTTGCCATCGGACTATATCCTGAGCCTTGGATTCGATTGTCCCAGGACGCGGCAGCGTCCCTGTTGGGTGCGCGTCCTACTCCCTAGCCTCTTTCGCTGAAACCCAGTCTTCTATTGATCAGAGTCACAAGTTCCGCAATATCGTTCACGACTTTCTCGCGCTCGTTGTGCCTCTCTTCGTGTCCGAACTCAACCTGGAGAGCTTCCAGTGTGAACTCGCCTTGGGAGGTCTTCTTGGAATAGCTTGTGATAATGCTCCCGGGCTTGAGGCCCGAATATTCCTTGTTGATTTTCACCGCAAAGTCTTGGGCGAGTCGAACCCTTACCAGGTCCGTTGTCGGTGATGATGCTGTTTCTCCGAGGGCTGTTTCTATGTCGACCCCGGGGTCTTTCTTGCCATTGATATCTAGTATGCAACGGATTCCGTTGTCTTCGATCATCGTATCGATGCTTTTGCGGAATTCCGTTTGGGCGACCTGGACCCTGTTTATGTCAACGTAGTCCCGGCTTACCTTTCCAACGATTGCGTAGCTTCTTGAGGCTAGAGCGGCATCTTCCACTATCTGCCCGGTGTGAAGGTCGGCTTCAGGACTTGCCGCGTGTGGGGCTGTGAGGAGGACGTATCCTTCTCCAAGCAGTTGGTAGTGGTCCTGTCGAATAATTTTGAAGGGCATTAGATCACTAGCTCTTCTGGGTCTCTGACCCGTTTCTCTTATTGAATAGTTCCATAGTGTAAAGCTAGCTTTGTTTCATCCCTACGGTTTTTACGGCTCCACAACTATTCTAGTAGTAGTACGCCACCCAAAAGACAGCCCGAGGCGGGCTATACCGTTTGGTTGACTATCGCGTATAGTTTTATAGCACTCGCTTCAGCCGCTCTCGAATCTTCATCTGAATGCATGTCTGGGAACAGGGAACGATTGTCTGGAATCGACGCGGTAAAGAGGATTGTGGAAACAGAGGCCCAAGCCAGAAGAATCGTCGAGGAAGCGAAGGCTCGTTCCCAGGAAATCTTGTCCCGCGCCTCCCAGGATGCTGAGAGAGTCCGGCAGGAAGTCCTAGCTAATGCTAGGAGTCGAAGGGAGGAGATTCTTCGTACGGCCCGAGTCAATGCTGAGGCCGAGGCCAGCAAATCGGATGAAGAAACGACCCAGCAGCTCGAGAGCTACAGGAAGGCCTTCGAGAACAGAAAGGATCTGGCAGTCAAGAAAGCGGTGGAGCTCGTCCTCAGAGGTTGAGCCAGATGTCCGAGTCTTTCGGGAAGATTCAAAACCGCATCCTCTCTGATGCACGAGTCAAAGCGGAGGACACCCTCAAGGAGGCCGAGGAAAAGGCCCGCCGAACCATTGAGCAAACAAAGGCACAGGCTCAGAAAGATGCAGACGAGATAATCGCCAGGGCCCAGCTTGAAGCTGGCGCATTGAGGAGGAGCATACTTAGCTCTCGAATCCGGACGAACAGGCTACGAATGTTGGAAGAGAAGAATCGCATCGTTCAATCCGTCCTCCATTCTGTCGAAGAGAAACTGGCCGGTATCGCCACCAGCGCGGAGTTTCAGGATGCGTTGAAACGTTTTGTGACAGAGGCTGTCGAGGCTGTTGGTGCTGAGCAGTCGGTTGTGAGAGTTGGCTTTCGAGAGGCCTCCAAGAGGCATTTTGACGAGGTCGGAAAGATCGTTCCCAAGGGCACGAAGCTTGTAATTGAGGAGCAGCCAATTGAAGAACTGGGAGGGGTTGTCGCCAGCGACTCCGAGGGCAAGATCGTTTACAATAATTCCTTCAAGGCTCGTTTAGACCGGTTGGATACTCAACTACTTGTACTGATATCTTCCACTATATTCAGCGAGTAATTCCTCCTTGCTTCGACCAGTGCCGATGCGTCGCCTGAGCATTATAGTCCCGAAGGAACAGCTTCACAACCTCCTCGTATACACGGGCCAAGAACAGATTCTCCACCTGATCAGCGTACCGCACAAAGCGCTTCCGGAAGGGGTTGAGCGGTATGATGCATCGAACGTTCTCGGAAGGTCCTCTGCGATAAGGAACAGAATTCTCAGCCTAAATTCGGCCCTTGGAACGGTGGAATTGTCTCCCGAAAGGATTGATGCGCCCATTCAGGATCTCGAAGCTCTAGCAGATTTTCTCGATAAGGAGACCGCGAAACTCGAGCATTCTTTCAAGGACGCAGAAGAGTCGGCGGATAAGCTCCAGACTGAACGTGAACGTGCACAAGAGTTGGCCAGATTTCTGTCAGGACTTGAGAGTGCGGGCGTTCCTCTCGATGCCATTGGCGGAAAAGGCTTCCTCACAATCCTGGCCGGCGAGGTCGACCGTGAATCAGTTCAGGGTGTGCAAAAGGCCTTGGAGGAGGTCACTTACGGAAACGCGGTCTTTGCAATTACGGGCACATCTGACAAGACCCAGACCTTCCTGGCCGTATTTCCCACTCCTTTCCAAGAAGAAGCCAGGCAATCGATCACCGCTCTCGGGGCGAAGCTAGAAGCTTCTTTGGCCGATCTTCCTGCTGACGCATCTGAGGCTCGGAAAATGGTCGATGCCGGTCTAGAACAGATCGAACGGTCGGCGAAACGGGTGGAGCATGAACGTGAAGATCGCGTCAAGGAACTTGGGCCGAGAACCAAGGGCCTCAGCCTCCTCTCCGAGGTTTTGGAAATCAGAGCGAGAGCCCTCGCAGGGTCCTCAACAACCCAGGCGACGTGCATGCTTCAGGCCTGGGTTCCACAAGACAGAGTCCAGCAGCTCGAGGAGGGCGCCTCGAAATCCTGCAGCGGTCTCGCCTCCATCCACATCGAAAACGAAATCGTCGACAAACCGGGTCATGGACACGAAGCAAAGTCCGACGCTCACTCTGCTACTGAGGAGAGCAGCCCTCCGAGCTTAGTACGTGTCCCCAGCTGGGCCAGCCCTCTCCAGTCCGTGATCAACAACTTCGGAGTTCCATCATACAACGAGACGAACCCGCTAATCTTCATGCTTGTATCCTACCCTGTCATCTATGGGTTAATGTTCGGGGACTTTGGGGAAGGCGTGATCTTCATCGCATTCGGGCTGTTCCTCTGGACCCTGAAGAGGAAGCAAGCAAAGGTTTCGGACTTCTTTCGGCCGTTCGTCAACGGCGCTGAGCTGATAATATTGCTGGGTATCGGGATCACGGTTTTCGGTTTCGTGTTCGGGGACTTTTTCGGGTTCGAGTCAAGTCATGTGTTCGGGTTTCATGGATTGTTCAGCCCCACGGAAGGTGCCCTCGATAACCCACCGGATATTACTCACCTGCAGACCTTCATGGTAATCGTTCTACTCTTTGGAGTAGCTCATTACACATTCGGCCTTTCTTTGAGTGCCTACAATAAGCTTCATCGCAAAGAATACTCTGAAGCCTTCTTCGGCCCCATTTGCTGGGCGTGGTTCTATCTGGTGGGAGTCTACATAGTCGCTGGTCTGGCCCTGGCAAACTTTGACTTCTCAGTCGCTCTCAAGGAGCCTGCCCTTTTGGTGCTGGTGGTAGTTCCGTTGATGCTGATGGTATGGAAAGAGGGGGGTCTTCATGCGTTCGAAGCCTTCTTGAGTGCTGCAAGCAACACTTTCTCATACTTGCGGATATGGGCGCTCAACATTGCAGACTTTTTCTTCAAGTTCGCACTTTTCACTTCTGGCGGAATTGTCGGAGGCGATGTTGGGGCAATCGTAGGAGCAGTTCTCGGCAACGTGCTAGTAATGATCATCGAAGGACTGATTGTTTTCGTTCAGACTTTGAGGCTTCACTGGGTTGAGTGGTTTAGCAAGTTTTATGAAGGCGCCGGTTTGTCCTTCGCGCCCTACCAAGAACCAAAAGGATGGAATGTGCGAGTACGTGGTTGAACCGATAGTATGGGCCGCCATGGGAATAGGCCTCAGCGTATTCTTATCAGTCATCGGTGCAGCACTCGGGATCAGCATAGCGGCGCCGGCCATAGCTGGAGCGGGCACTGAGAGACCCGAAATCGTCTCCAAGAGTCTCGTGGCAATCATTTTGGCAGAAGCGTTGGGAATCTATGGTCTTGTCGTTGGATTACTTTCGATATTCAAACTGCCCACAATAACGGTCATCCCAATAACGCCCACCAGCGTAGACGCAGGGTTTAGGCTGTTCTTCGGAGGTCTGACTATGGGAATATCTGCCATCGCAGCGGGCGTGGGCATAGGGACCTCAGGCAGCGCCATGGCCTCCGCTACTGCAGAGAAGCCAGAACTCTTCTCTCGAACCGTAGTGCCCCTGATTCTCGCCGAAGCATTAGCCATCTACGCCTTCGTGGCTGCTCTGCTTCTCGTTCTCCAAGCCTAGCAAGCGACAAATCGTGCTAACGGAGACCCTAGTCCACCTACTCCGGGACAATTACACAGAAGCTAAAGTTCGAGGAAAGAAGAGCTTTCTCCTCGAACGCCAACAACTCTACTCTCTAGCGGAGTTCCGTACCCAGAGCGAGATACTGGGGTTCCTGGCAGACGGCCCATATGGACCAGAGCTGTCGAAGCTCGAGGAATCGTCATCACCTGTTGAGACCGAGCGGGCAGTCCGGCTGAGCTTTGCCCGTTCCGTCAAGAACCTGTTCTCAGCAGCCAAAGGGAGCGTCAAGGAGTTCCTGACAGAGTACAGCAGCCGCTTCGACGCGTACGACCTAGCTACACTTCTCATATACAAGACCCAAGGCAAAAGCTTGGAGGAGTATCTCGCCACCAGGCAGCCCCTGTCCGCCCTTAGTGAGAAAAGGGTCCGCCGTCTCTACTCTGCAGAGGATCCTCCAGACGTCTTGGAAGAGATTGGAGACGAGGCCTTGCAGTCGAGGATGGAGGGAATATCCTTGGAAGAACTCACTCCCGACAAGGCATCGCTGATACGTGATATTTTCAATGGCTGGGGAGAAGAACGATTCTTCAACTACGTCAAGAAGAAGCTTCACGGCCGCGACCGAAACAGCTGCCTACCCATAGTCGGAATAAGCATAGACCTCCTCAACCTATCGGTCATCCTCCGCTCCAAGCTCATAGGAATCTCCAATGTTCAAGACCATCTAATACCAACACAATGGAAGCTGAGTGAGAAAGCCCTGAACCAAGTCCTGTCTGCTGAGGACCTGGCACAGACCCTAGACAGGGCAAGCTCTCTTAGACAGTATCGGGTCTTGCTGTCGGGAGCACGCCAGAAATATGAAGAGTCAAAGTCCCTGGCGTTTCTTGAGATTGCTGTGAGAAAGCACATGGTAGAGGTGAGTAGGGATGTTCTGCTGCGGTTCCCGTATAGTATTGGAGTAGTGTTGGCTTTTCTGACTTTGAAGGAGAACGAGGCCCGTAACATAGCCGCGGTGGTCTCGGGAGTAGAGGCCGGTTTGAAGCCGGAGACCATCAGGCCACTTCTGGTTGCATAGCCGCAGCTCAGAACTGGGGTAGCCGGTACATTCTCAGGCTGGGGGAAGTAGCACCGTGAATGACGCTACGACCAGAAAACCTAGGACCATCGACAAGACGACGAGCGGGCTCCTGGTCTTGTGCTGGAGTTCCGGGACCAGGTCACTGGCCGAGACGTAGATGAAAGTTCCAGCTGAGATTCCCAAGCCCAAGGGGATCATGAACCTTCCCAGTCCTACGAGCAGGACTCCGAGCGCAATCCCGATGGGCGTGTCCAGTGCCGTCAGCAGCACGTACCAGGCGGCCTTCCTCCGGCTCTGGGTCGTTCCGAGGGCCAAGGACAGTGCGGCGAAAGAGTCAGGAATCTGGTGGATAACGACGGCGAGAGTGACAATGGTGCCGATCTGGGGTCCTGCGGAAAAACTGACAGGGATTACGAATCCGTCCATGAAGCCGTGGATTGTTAGTGCGCTGAGTCCGACTGGGCCATGGCGTGGGTCGAGAGTCGTCTTGTTGTCGTGGATGTGGAAATGGCCTCCGTGGTGAGCTTCCTCTGAGACAAGTAGGTATCTCTCTTCGAGTAGTAGCAGGAAAAAGCCCAGTGCGACACCGAAGGACACGTATATGGTCAGTCCTGAGTTCTGTTCGGCGAAGATGAAGGCTTCCGGAAGAATGTCCAGGAACGTGACGCCGCCGAGGATACCTGCGCTGAACCCGAGCATCAAATGCAATGTCCGCTCGCTGGTCCGGAACCTGACCAGCGGGTGGAGAGCTATGACGAGGGGTGTGGCGAAGGTGACCGCGGCCCAGAAAGCCAGGTCCCAGGCCTCGACCATAGAGGCTGTTGCGGTTTTCGTCGCTTGTTAAAGGTTCATCGAGCCTGGGGCGTCGCCGTCGAACAGCTAGGGTCAGGAATTCAGAGCTTCTTCACGAAGTAGTAGTAGGTATAGACTAGTCCAACTATCGAGCCGACAACCAGGCCTAGCCCGGACCCTAAGCAAGGCGCGAGCCATGGCGAAGAGGATACTATTCCAACGCACTGGGGGAGCCCGAACAATGGAGCTAGCACTGTCCCACCTAGGAAATATCCGAGTATGAGGAAGCTGGCGGTATTGGCGGAGAAGTTCAGGATCTTGACGGATTTCTGGTCGAAGAATGTAACATTAGATCGGCGGGTCCTGAGCTCTTCCGGGTCAACCCGTCTTGGATGTGGGGCTTGCGTGTCAGGCGGTCTATCTGGTTGGGGGATTTTGTAGATTGCTCCTTTGAGGCATTCGCTTATGCTGGAATGGCTCGTATCAGGGTCACTGTGGCTCTTGTTGATCTGACATGCCACAGACACCAGTGTGACCTTGACATACGCATCTTCTGAGCTGAGAAGCTGGTCCAGTCTGTCAGGTTCCATACCCGATATTGAGGCGAAGTCTTTCCTGCCTATCTTGTCGATTGCTGCGCGGACAGCGTCGCTGATCTTGGGTGTGACCTGAACTTCTATCTCGGAATCGGTCACGATAAGCTCGCTCTGTCTATCATTCAGCTTCGACCAGTGCGCCCTGGCTTGAAAGCGCATTGATCATCTTTGCGGGTGGGGTCTTCTCCACCCAAGCGAACACATGTGTCACGCTAGCGTCCTCTCCCATCTTCAGAACGGCCCGCAAAAGCATCAGCGCATCCTGGACCCTGTCGGTTAAGCGGTTGAGTGTCTCACCTGATTCGCTCCGGACAGTTTTCATCTCTTCCTTGGAAGTTTCAAGCTCTTTGCTCAGCTTCTCCTTCTTCTCCTCCAGCGAGGCTAGGGCCTTCTTCAAGTCCGGCTCTTCGGATGTGGGAACTTCTGTCTGGACGAAATCGTATAGGATCAATGTCTGGAGTGCTGGCGATGTCTTCTCAGGCGGGGAAGCCAGAAGCACGTAGACCCAATCCTTCTTCCTGTTTCCCGTGGCTAGAACTACTTGGTCTTTCAGTGTAGCTTGTAGAGCTCTCTGGGCAGCTTCTAGTTTTCTCAGCGGCAGCCGTCCTAGTATCCGGGCGAACTCGCCCTGCTTCGGTAGGGCCTCCCCTGACACAAAGCCCGCATCTGCAACTTCGCCAAGCCGTCCGACCTGTTTCTTCGACTCCTCTATCTGCCTCTCCAGGCCCTCGACCCTCGCCTGCGTTTCCTGTTGGCGTTTTCGCCTGTCTTCGAGCTGTTTCTGTGCCTCGGAGAGTATCAATCCATAGTCCGGGTTCTCCAGCATGCCTTTGCGCGGTTCCCTGGGTATTCCCAGCTGGCGCAGAGTGTGGATAAGCTCGTCCCTTAACCTTGTGAAGTCTCGGATGTTCCTGACAATGTCTTCAGTGGTTAGTCTTCCCGATCTGAGAACGAGGCTGGTGGAGTCGACTTTAGCGGAAGGTCCAAGGCTGGACACCATCTTGGCCGAGGAATCCTTGGGCATTATCAGCCGGAGGACGGCTCCTTTAGTGGTGTTGCTCACGGCTGTATCCCATGTTAAGGGACGCTTGATTTTCCCTTGTGAGGGGCGTACCCCTTTCCCTGGTTATATATTCAGCTTATGAGCTGGCTTGGTTTTCGCGTTTTTCCGAATTGTTTTGTGCATTTTTCAGGGCTCTTTGACCCGGTTTCCTCTCTGCCCCTTTCGTGTCGAGTGGGGTTCGGGCTGTTGCTAGCCTGCTAGGAGTTTGAGGAGGAATATGGCGAAGAGAGGCGCCAGAGACAAGGTGATGGTGTTGAGGAGCTTCACAACCACGTGTAGCGAGGGTCCCGCCGTGTCTTTCAACGGGTCTCCCACGGTATCGCCTATTACCGTTGCGGCGTGTGTCGGGGACCCTTTCCCTCCCAAGTTACCCGCCTCGACGTACTTCTTGGCATTGTCCATCGCCCCTCCACCGTTGTTCATGAACAAGGCCACCATTACCCCCGTGACAGTCCCGATCATCAGCAGTGCTCCTACCGCTTCCGGCCCCAGCACCAGGCCCACGACAATCGGCGTGAGAACAACAAGCAAACTGGGGGCGATCATGTTCCTCAACGCCGCCCTTGTGGAAATGTCCACGCACCTCGAATAGTCCGGCTTCGCAGTTCCTTCCATTATTCCCTTAATCTCTCGGAACTGACGTCGTACCTCTTGGATCATCTGGGCCGCGGTCTTGCCCACGGCCTTCACCGCTAGGGCGCTGAAAACGAAGATGAGCATCCCGCCCACTAGGGCTCCGACGAAGACGCTGGGCTTAGCCAAGTCGACACCAGGTAGACCTGCCACGGTTAAGAACGCGGAGAAGAGAAGGAAGGCCGAAAGTGCTGCAGAAGCCACGCCGTACCCCTTAGTTAGAGCCTTGGTCGTATTCCCGGCCGAGTCCATCAGGTCGCCAATTTCCCTCTGTTCCTTCGGGAGGCCGGACATTTCAACTATGCCTGCTGCATTGTCGGTAATGGGCCCGAACCCGTCCATTGCCAAAATGAAGGGCGTCACTGAGAGCATCCCCATCGTTGCTATGGCGGTCGCGTAGATTCCCAGGCCAACCTTTACGGGGTTTCCAGCGGGATTGATCAGCGCGTCCAACCCTGCACCCAAGACAAACGAAATCAGAATCGCACCTGCAATAACGAGGGTGAAAAGCCCGGTGGACTCCATTCCCACGGATATACCTGTGGCGATGTCCGGGGCGGGCCCGGACTCTGCTGCTTTGGCAATTTCCTGAACAGGTCTCTTGGTGTAGCTGGTGTAATAGTCGGTGATCCATGTTATTAGGACTGCCGCCGTTATTCCTGTTAGAGCTGCGTAGAACAGGTTGAGGTTCTCAATGCCTAGGAGCATTATGGTAAGGAACAAGAACCCGAGCATAGCCAGCACAGCGGTTACGAGTAAGCCTCTCGTAAGGGACTTGAACGGGTCCTCGCGGCCTCTAGCATAGACGAAGAACATTCCGATTATTGCAGCTATCAGCCCGAAGGCTCTAGCAACCAGTGGAAATAGGACCCAGTTTGTAATATTGTAATTGGGTATCGTACCACCGTAGGTCAGAAGTAGTCCAGCGAGGCTCGCACCGAGTATCATAGCGCCAATATTCTCGCCGGTGATGGACTCGAAAAGGTCTGCACCTCTGCCGGCGATGTCCCCAACGTTGTCGCCGACGAGGTCTGCTACAACAGCAGGGTTCCGTGGATCGTCCTCGGGAATCCCCGCCTCGACCTTGCCTACCAAGTCGGCGCTCATGTCCGCCGCTTTGGTGTAGATTCCGCCCCCTAGCTGGGCGAAGAGGGCTGCGAAGCTAGCTCCAAACCCAAACCCTACGATGAGGATGGGGGTTGTCCGCGGGTCCGCGCCAAACAGGAGGAACAGGCCCGATATTCCTAGGAGGCTCATGGATACCACTGACAGTCCGAAGACCATTCCGCCACGGAAGGCCACTTTGAGGGCTGGGTCCAGTCCGGATATTGAGGCGTTCGCCGTTCGGACGTTTGACCTGACGGATATGTACATGGCAACGTACCCGGCCAGGTTGGAGCAGAGGGCTCCCACGATGAAGCCGAAAGCTGTCTGCGGCCCAAGCCATGCATTACTCGGGTCCCGGATAACAATGGCGAATACTATCGCGAAGATTATGACGATGATGCTGATGGTTCGGTACTGCCGGCTCAGGTAGGCTTCCGCGCCTTGACGTATTGCATCAGCAATCTCCTTCATCTTGGGGCTGCCTGGGTCCCGTCGCATGATCCATCGAACCAACAGGCCAGCTACTAGGAGGCTGGCCAGTGATACGGTGATAATGAACTCAAGAAGAACCAATATTTGACCAAATCCTCACATTTCTGTCCGATTCCGAATTTTAGAGACCCGCACTGTGCCCCGATTATAAATCTATTCAGGTGCCTTTTCTTGCGAATAATGACGGCAGACTTGACCTACGCTTCAAACGGCCAGTTGAAAAATCTGCTCACGGCTCTTTTCCAGACATTCCATTCTGGGCCGGCGATTGAGCCCTGGTCACAATTGTTTCCTGCGTCTCTGCTCTCGGATATTGTCAAGAAGGCCAAGTTTGAAGGCCCATTGATTATGGTCCGGATCAGGGATATCCTGCCAGTTCTTCCCCAGTCATGACGTCCTTAACATAGATCGCTCGATAGGGGCATGAAACGGCTGCAAGGATAATCGTCTCGCTATCAACCGTTCCTTCAACCACATCCTTAACCCCCAGCGGTTCTGAGCCCTTCCGACCTAACCCCAACTGACTTACATCCAGAGAAAATACGGGAGCCGCGACTGAGACACAACTCTCCGCCCCGGCGCATTTGCTCTGGTCAATTCGGACGAAAAGCTTTCTCTCATCCGAAGTCATAATCTCCTTCTCTCCTCTTTGTTGAAGAGCGGTGACCTTCGTTTCAGAGAGACGAGTAATCACATCTGAAAAGCTCTCTCCCTCCCTCTTCGCCTTCACGAGTCTCTCGAAGGTCTTCTCGTCTAGAGTAATTGTCCTTTTTCCTTTTTCCAATGCTCTCCAACACAGGTAGCCAAATACAGCACCGAATAAAAAAGCTTCAACTCGCTCCCTGGAAAGATATCTAATGAATTGGCAAAATCTGCCGTAGATGCGATTCCAAACCTATAAATCGCATCCGGACGTCTTTCCGATCCTAGCGACTGGAGCCTAACAATGTCAGGGTCCAAGTATGACGTGGTAGTGGTCGGCGCAGGCCCTGGAGGACTGGCCGCAGCAGTTCACATGGCCCAGAAGGGGCTGAAGGTGAAGGTCTTCGAGAAAAAGAAGGTCCTAGGCAAGCCGGTGCGCTGCGGAGAATTCTTCGCAGTCAAAGAAGAAATGATGAAACTGGTTCCAAGGGTCAAGTGTCCGGAGCTCTTTGACGTTCCAGAAGAGGCCATTGACAACAAATGCCGGACAGTCAGAGTAGTCAGCCCTAGGGGAAAAGTGTTCGAGTTTCCCTTCTCATCCTATGTCTTGGACCGGCACATATTCGAAAGCTACCTCGGCAGCGTAGCCAGCAGTTATGGTGCAGAAATCGAGACGGGGGTCCAAGCCCACTACTATCCCAGCAGCAACAGTCCACGGGTTGGGCCATTCCCCGAGAAATCGATCCACTGCGAACTCGTAATCGCTGCAGACGGTTAT
>CAYIBO010000018.1:8242-17180 GCA_964361545.1 uncultured Candidatus Bathyarchaeia archaeon | reverse complement strand
TCGGTAGTTGGCTGACAAACTATACTAGCGGGCCGAATGTTGGTGTTACTATAGTTAATACAGGAGCACTGTTCGCGGCAACCTTTCATGTTGCTAGTGGAACCCTTACGTCGACGAGCGCGTCGCCGCAGAATGGACGCGGGCTTCGTAGGAGCCTGTCGTTGTTTGCCTACGGTGGAGTTCTCTTCTCCACCGCGCTCCTTACGATACTCTCACTGGAGGGGCTGGTTCCACCGTTTTTCGTTCCGGGGGTTGGCCAGACTCCGCTGCGTATGGCTGTCCTGGGATCGGCGGTGGCGTTGTTTGCTGTTTCCTCGTTTCTCTTTGCTAGGCTCTACTTCTCGTCGAAGTCAGGGACTCTGTATTGGTACTTCCTAGCTCTCGGACTCACCTCTGTGGGGCTTGCGGCGGTATTCTTTGGGAGAGCTCCTGGAGACCCGATTGCCTGGACCGGGAGGTCTGCAATGTTTCTCGGGGGTGCTTACTTTCTCAAGGCGGTTCTGACCACGTTTAGAGGGGTTCATTCGGGCGGAGCTCAGTGAGGCACGTATTCGGCGGGTCCCGTAGTGGCCAAGTTACAACACCCGTATCATGCTCTCTGAACCGTTCTTGACTGGCGGGCGGGCCTAGATGCGGAGCCCCTTAGCAGCCATCTTTTATGAGGCCTTGAACAACTGTTTCAGGGAGGCTGTAGAAGCGATTCTGGGACGCCCGGTCCGGGACGAAATTTACCTTGTCCTAGAAAGGAGGGGAATCACCATGCTGGAGGTGTCCAGCAGGTTCGACGATGTGGTAGAGGTTCTAACGGAGATATTTGGCAAGAGCTCGCGGGTATTAGTCCACAAAACACTGGCGGAATTATACCGGGATTATTCCCAAAGAATCGATTTCTCGTACGAAGACTCCTTGAAGTATCACCTGAGCATTTTGAAGGAGAGGGTAATTACAGACCACCTTTATCCGAAAAAGGTTCAGAGCGATGCATCCTTCTTGGATGCAAGGAAGCACACTAATCAGAATCTGAACACGTCAACCGAGGCTGGCTCTAGCTGGAGTAGCTTCTACCGGCTGAAGAAAGGCGTAGGCTCTGATTCACGATGATCCATAGGCTTCGCCTATCCGCCACGAATTGGGCTTAGTTCTGCCCATCACTATCGTTGGAAAAAATCGGTGAGTTGATCTTTTTACGGTGCGGAGATGTGAGGCGCCTCACTTTTTCCAGGAAGTTCTCCCTGTGAGAACATCGCCATAGCCTGTTGTTCCTTCTCCTTCATCTCCTTCGGGCTCATCTTGATTCGCTGTGACATGGACCATTGGTGGCCGAATGGGTCCAGGAGCTGACCAAACCGTTCTCCCCAGAACTGGTTCTCCAACGGCATCGCAATCTTTGCACCCGCATCCAGAGCTTGTTGCCAGAGCTTGTCAACGTTCTTGGTGTAGATGTGCAGGGCCACCGTTGTTGTACCTGCTGAGTCCGGAGCTTTCATGTTGGAGCCTGGAAACTCGTCGGCCATCATAATCACAGAGTCGCCGATCTTGATGCTTGCATGCATGAGCTTGCCGTCCGGCAGAGGCGCTTTCTCAAGCTCCTTGGCACTGAAAGCCTTCTTGTAGAATTCCAACGCCTGCGACGCGCCTTTAATCACTAGATGCGGGGTAATACTACGCATTCCGGGCGGGATTGGGTTTACCTTTGCTTTCTTCTTGAGGGGTCTTGCGGAAGGTTTCGATTTCTTAGCCATATGAGATTCCGTAAAAGCCGGTTTTGCAGTTGCTTAAAAGAAGTGCGGTGCCACTGGGCTGATTCCGACCTGATTTCTCATGATTCAGGCCTCTCCTAGCGCTGTAGAGACTTGCAACGTCGAAGGTTTCCAGCGTACTTGGATATGTGACGGTCTCCCTGTCGGAGAATTGGTTCCACCGTGTCATGGTTTAGGAAATAGAATCTCATCTTGCCGGTTCGCCGGCCTGTCACGAGGCCGCAGAAGGTAAGGCACCTGAGGTTGTGGGAGACTACGGTCTGCTCCACGCCCAGAGCCTCGGATATCTCACCGACATTCTTGGAACCGCTCCTCAGAAGGTTCAGGATGCCGATTCTGCATTCGTTTGAGAGAGCTTGGAAGAGCAATGAGAAAGCGGTTAGGTCGGTCTTCTTTAGCGTTAGAAGCTGACTCATGACAATTGCGTCATATGACGTAGCTTACACTTAAATCTCACGCGTAGGCGAAGGAAGGTCAGCCTTGTTCGACCTTGTAGTACTAGGGGGCGGCTCAGCAGCTTTCGGCGCAGCGCTCAAGGCCTCCGAATTCGGTGCAAGGGTAGCCATGGTAGAGCGGGGAACCCTAGGAGGGACCTGCGTAAACGTGGGATGCGTCCCCAGCAAGAACCTACTACGAGCCGGCGAGCTCGTCTACTATGACAGTAACCGGGAGTTTCCCGGAATAAGACCCGGACGAACAACCTTCGACTTTCGCCAGATCATCCAACAGAAGAACCAGATTGTGAAGACTCTTAGGAAGGAGAAATACTCAGATGTTCTGAAGTCACTTCCTTCCACCAAGCTGTTCCGGGGAAAAGCCAGGTTCGTCTCCAGGACCCGGGTGAAGGTCAACGGCGTCAACATTGATGGCAAGAAGTTCATAGTCGCAACCGGCTCATCACCGCGTATTCTTCCAATACCCGGCATCGAGAAAGTCGACTATCTCACCAACGTGGAGACCCTCGGGCTTCCAGAGAAGCCCTCTTCCATGATTATCATAGGCGGACGGGCTCTAGCTCTGGAATTCGCCCAGATGTACGCGCACCTGGGCACGCACGTAACCCTGCTTCAGCGAAGCGCAAGGATAATCCCTGAGGAAGAGCCGGAGATCTCAGAAGCACTACGCCAATACCTAGAATCGGAAGGGATCAAGATCCATACGGATGTCCGGCTCAAGACGGTCTACCAGAAGGATAGTGAGAAGGTCGTTGTTGCCTCGGCCGATGGCCGAGAGTTCGAAGTAAAGGGGGAGGAACTCCTTATGGCCACTGGAAGAGCACCCAACACCCATGATCTGGGTCTCGAAGTCGCCGGAGTGAAGCTCAGAGCGGACGGTGCCGTGAAGGTCAACAGTGAGATGCATACCAGCGCACCCCACATCTGGGCCGCGGGAGATGTAATCGGTGAGCCCATGCTGGAAACAATCGCTGCAAAGGAAGGAGCCACGGCCGCAGAAAACGCGCTTCGAGACGCTCACAAGAAAGTAGACTTTCTATCGGTCCCTAACGCTGTCTTCACGTCTCCACAGGTTGCGACGGTAGGCCTTACCGATAGGGAGGCTAACGAGAAGGGCTACCAGTGCGCTTGCCGAACTGTTGAGATGTCAATAGTCCCTAAGGCCATGACTATCCGGGAGACGAGGGGGCTCGTCAAGATGGTGGCCGAGAGTTCGACGGGCAGGATTCTAGGCGTCCACATACTCGCGGAAAATGCCGCCGACATAATCCATGAGGGAGTGCTGGCGGTCAAGTACAAGCTAACAATAGACGATATCATAAACACGGTTCACGTCTTCCCGACAGTGTCAGAATCTATCAAACTGGCAGCCATGTCATACAGGAAGGACCTCAGCCAACTCAGCTGCTGCGCAGAATAGTAGATGTAGCGAATACGAGGCGGTCTATAGGTCCGGGTTTCCTATGAAGAAGGCAAGGTATCGGAGGGGCTCGGTACCCTCTCTGATCGAGCTGTGAACAGTCCCAGGCGGAATGACAAGCATCATTCCAGGTCTTACAGCCACCTCTTTCTCGCCAACTCGTGCGAGTCCTTTTCCTTCAATGTAGAAGACCGTCTCTTCCGCGTAGTGCGTGTGAGGAGGAACTATTCCATTAACCTCAATATACCTGACGGAGAGCGAGTGGCCGGGTTCTGCTTTGGAAAGGTACCATCGCTTGAAGTCGCCAACCTTCTCAGGCACGATATCGGATAGTCGTTTGACTATCATCGCCGGACAAGCTCTTCCGTTCGGCGTTTAAGCCTTGATTGGATGGTGCAACAGACGCTTCGAAGCCGATCATCCGGGCTGTTCTGAGCATGATGGCAAAACGCTAAAGGTCGGAACCAATCACTCGGACCCGAAGCCCGCATGAAGATAGAGAGGCCAACCAAGATGGGCCTTCTGGAGTTCAGAGAGACGTTCCTCAGACGCCGCTGGTCATTTCTCTCATGGGGGTCCGGGCTGACAGCCATGAGCTTCATACTATACTACGGGCTCCAAGCAACCACCAACCCACAAGTCGGAGCGCAATTCGTACTCTCAGAATGGCCGGACCCGAAAATATCACCCTACTTCTACGCCAAACCAATAACATGGTTCGTGCTCTTCAGCTTCCTCTACTGGGCGTTCGGGCTTGAATCCCACAGACCACGCTTCCTCAGCATGTCACCCCGAACCCGACGCTTTCTCTTCATCGCCACAGCGACAGTCGCCTTCGGAGCCTTCTACGAGATCTTCTTCAACTTCACACTCTGGTCCGCGCTAATGGTCCTCACTCAAAACTGTCCGACCCCACCGTGCAACCCGGACCTGCTTGCGAACAGTTTTCCCGCCCTGAGAGACCCTATCAACCTGGTCTTCGCCACAAAAGTGGTGACTACCGTCTTCGGCCTATCCCTCTACTCCCTCTGGTACCTTAACCGCCTCGAGCGCGACCTAGACCGGGAACATTCTCCCACAGGTCTTCGGTGAAAGAAAGATTAAACGCCCGGCCCCACCAGCCAAAAACACAACCGGACTTCCAGTCCAGAGGAGACGCTACCACGCTTAGAGGAGATTGAAGATGGACTCTTACGACGTAGCCATCATTGGCGCGGGTCCATCAGGCGTCATGGCCGCCTGGAAAGCTGCTGAATCAGGCGCACGGACAATTATCCTCGAAAGAGAGTCAAACCCTGGACGGAAAGTCTGCGCGGAGGGCGTACTCGAGGACGCTCTTCAAGATGCCCAGATCGCTCCAAACAAGGAGTTTGTAGCCAACGAGATATCAGGCGCGTTCCTCTACGCCCCTGACGAGAGAAAGAAAGTTGATGTTGGCGGACGGGGATACATTCTGGACAAGCCCGCGTTTCTCTCAGTGCTCGCAAGACGCGCTCAATCCACAGGTGCGGACATTGTCTACGGAGGGGCTGTCGAGGATATTTCACGAGACAATGGACATGTTGTTTTGAAGGGAAAGAGGGAACAAGACCCATTCGCCATCAGGACCCGGATAGTAATCGGATGTGACGGCGTTGGCTCACTCCTCGCACGTCGCTTCTTCACTAGGAAGAACTACCTTGCAATAGCTGCTTTGCAATACACTATGGCAAATTGCGAGGTGGAGGATGAGACCAAACTGGAAATCTACGTGGGGCATGAAAAGGCTCCTTCGGGCTACATCTGGGTATTTCCCAAAGGAGAAGGAGTGGCAAACGTGGGTATTGGCCTGAAAGGCTCCAACGCCAAGCAGATGCTCGACAGATTCATCGCCAACCATCCCAACGCCTTCGCGAAGGCCAGGGTGGAGAGGTCACTGGCTGCTCCGGTTCCCGTCGGGGGAGAAATGGAACAATACGTGGCGGACAGTATGATGCTCTGCGGTGACGCCGCAGGCCAAGTCATTCCTCTCACCGGAGCGGGAATTCACACCAGTCTGGTGGCAGGCAGAATAGCAGGGGAGGTAGCAGGAGAAGCGGTCGAGACTGGCGAAACTTCTGCACGGACTCTGAGCAAGTACAGAGAGAGATTCGAATCACTGTTCGGGCACCGAATATCGAACAGTCTCAAGGTGCTGGAATCGTTCGAGCGCCTTTCTGATGAAGACCTCAACATCATCGCAGACTATCTAGAAGGCCAGGACCTAGTCGAGATGGCCAATGGGTTCAGCCCCACAAGGGCCATCGGGCTACTGGTGCGCCATCCCGTGCTCGCCATCAAAGTGGCCTACCAGTTGCTGACCAGCTAGGCGGGACTTTCAAGACGGGACCAGTAGAATCAACGCTCATCAAAGCCATCGGGAAACACCGCTGCATCCACCTCGCCCTAATCGACCCGGAGAAATCAGACAAGGATCTACGGGAAATAGTTGAGAAGCTGGAAGGTTTCGGTACCACCGCAATTATGGTCGGCGGGTCCACCGTTGCCTCATCACAAGAGCTCGACCAGACTGTCAGAGCCATCAAGGATGGATGTTCTCTCCCAGTAATCTTGTTCCCCAATGGACTTTCTGGAATCAGCCGGTTTGCAGACGCCATATTCTTCATGTCACTTCTCAACTCTTCCAAGACCCAGTACATCATCGGTGCTCAAGCCCTCGGGGCTCCCGTCGTGAAACGGTTCAAACTGGAACCGATACCCCTCGGCTACATCCTAGTGGGCGACTCAAATACAGCCGTAAGCTCAGTTGGCCAAGCAGAACTGATCCCATACTCAAAACCTGACCTGGCGGCTTCCTATGCTCTCGCAGCTCAGTTCCTAGGAATGCGGTTCGTCTACCTTGAAGCAGGCAGCGGCGCGACTCGCCCTGTCGAGCTAGACATGGTGAAGAAAGTATCGCATGAGGTGGAGGTTCCGGTCATCGTTGGCGGAGGAATCAAGACCCCAGAGCAGGCCCAACGAATCGCCATGGCTGGCGCATCGGCCATTGTCACGGGGACTGTTCTGGAGAAAGAGGGAGCTGGCCAGGTGGGAAAGATTGTGGCCGCCCTAGGACGCGCCTAATTCATGACCCTTCGCTCACACCATTCAGGTGGAGTAGCCGGAACAGTCGGAGCTTTCAACTTCATCCGCAGAGTCGCCTTTCCATCAACAACCGACGTTGTGTCAATCTTCTGCACCCTGGTCTCTCTCTCAACACTCATCGCACTCCCATCTGTTGGTCTCAGTCTCTCGTCGATTGTTTGGCTTACTGCAGCAATCATAATCGGCCCTGCCCTCGTCGGAGAATTGCTGAACGCTGTAATCCTCCTCCGGGGAGACCCGGTTCTCAACTTCAGACGCCTCATGGGCCTCGAACTTCTCTCCTGGTGGGCCCTTGTCATTCTCCTGCCAGTCTCGACCTTTGTGGGTATGGCGATCGGCAACAGAGGAATCTGGGTGGACGGTCTCCTTCTCGCGCTAGCCATATCACTTCCGATCCGTTCCCTAACCATATTCGCCATATCCTCACTGCCGCAATGGAGAAAGGTCGTTGCAGCAACACTGGTTCCTGTAGCAACCGTTGCAGCCTACGCATTCCTCTCTACTTCGCTTGGAATCTCCTCAGGAGGGATCATGCTTGCCAGCTTCGGGGTCCTCTTCTCAGGGCTCGTCCTGTCCATCGTGAGTGTATCCTGGTTGATTCAGCACGTAGAGAAAGCCGGCTCGCCTAGCATAGGCGACTCTCCCATGGGACTGTTTCGGGCCTTCCTCCAACACTGGTTGAAGAAAGAGGCTCGACCGCTTGAAGAGCGGCTGGCCGCCCTCGGGTCCATGGGAGGGATCCAGACATCCATACTCGCTTTTTCCAGCATTCAAAAAATCCCAAAGGGGTGTATTGTTGTTTCCAATTTTCACCCGGGACCCTACCGTGATCTGGGTAGCGGGGGCCTTGCCTCAACGCTGAAGTCAGCTCTAGAATCCGCCGTGGGCGGAGTTGCCATGGTTCCCCATGGCATTACCAACCACGAATACAACATCATCTCACGCAACGACATCAATGAAATGCTCCATCAGACCCAGATGCACTACCCGTCAGGTCCGAATGCCTTGACAGCTTCGCGACTCGTCAGTGAAGATTTCGAAGGAGCAATGGCGTCAGTCCAATTGTTCGGCAACACAGTACTACTGACCCTTACCCTAGCTCCCCAGGACATGGAAGACATTCCCGTCGAGGTCCTAGAATCTATACAGAAGGCCACGTCCGAAATAGGTCTGAATGCCGTGGCCATCGACGCTCACAATTCACTCTCGGGTCAAACTTCTATAACTCCCGACCAAGCCCGAAAGCTCACCCAGGCAGCCATCAAAGCCTTGACGGCAGTAACGGGGCTCACCCGGCAACCATTCAAGATAGGAGTAGCCTCAGACCCTCTCAAGGAATTCAGCCTCGAAGACGGAATGGGACCTGGAGGACTCTCAGTAATCGCAGTGAAGACAGGCGACCAGATTGCAGCTTACCTCACCATCGACGGCAACAACATGCAGACTGGGTTCAGAGACCATATCCTTGGTACGCTCAGGGAATCTGGAGTTAATGAGGGTGAGGTCATGACAACGGACACTCACCTTGTCACGGGTCTCGTAAGGTCCCCGTTGGGCTACCATCCGGTAGGTGAGGGCATCAACAAAGAGTTGCTGACCAGTAAAATCAGGGAGAGCGTTCAACGAGCCGTAAACGACTTGGAGAACGCTTCTGCGGGCTTCTCAAGCTTCAAGCTAGACCTTCGCGTATTGGGCTCGGAAACCTTCAATTCGATAACATCGTTTGTATCCAGAATCGCTGGTAGAATCGGCCGTTCATTCTTCAGGCTCGAACTCGCAGCCTTCATCGTGGCGTTGATAGTGATCGCCCTGTTGTGATCTGTCATGGAATCTGACAAATCGCTGCATTACATGCAACTTCCGCGGGAGGTAATTGTTGGAAAGGATGTTCTGAGCCGGGTTGGTGAGGTCTGCGAGCGTCTCGGTTTCAAAGGAAACGCCTTAGTGGTCTCGGGTCCGGTTACCTATCCTCTCGCAGGCGAGCGCGTCGCCAAGTCCGTGGCAAAAGCCGGATTCAACGTTGACCACGTGATAGTGAAGGAAGCGTCTGAACAAGTCCTCAGCGAGGTCGTGGCCAAGGTAAAGAAGAGCAAAGCCAGTATAGTCCTCGGAGTCGGCGGGGGCAAAGACATCGACCTCGCTAAACTCGCCTCTGCAAGAGCCTCTGTCCAGTTCATGAG
>CAYIBO010000018.1:0-8232 GCA_964361545.1 uncultured Candidatus Bathyarchaeia archaeon | reverse complement strand
GTGCCAATAGCGGCCAGGTCGATGATGTTGATGACGCCGTCGTTGTTCAAGTCTATCAAGGGCGGGTCCAAGCCTTACTCGATACGAGGACAAGCACCAGTCGCTATCCTCGGGGATATCGGGGTCCTAGCTGATTCTCCCTACAAGCTTTTGGCCGCAGGCTGCGGCGATATTGTCGCCAAATACACGGCTGTCAAGGACTGGCAACTGGCTCACAAGCTGAAGAATGAGTACTACGGAGACTACGCCGCCAACCTTGCCCTGATGAGCGCGGAACTCGTTACCAAGAACGCCAAGGACATTGTTCAACGTCGCTTGGAAGGAGTCCGGACGGTTGTTGAGGCTCTCATCAGCTGTGGAGTGGCTATGAGCATAGCCGGGAGTTCACGACCCTGTAGCGGAGCAGAGCATCTCTTCAGCCACGCCCTGGACCTTATTGCCGGCGAGACGAGTCTACACGGGGAGCGAGCTGGCGTAGGAGCGGTTCTCTGTGCCTATCTCCACGGGTCCAACTGGCAAGCAATTGGAGATTTCTTGAGAGAGATTGGTGCCCCCTCCACTGCCAAAGAACTGAATGTCACTCCAGAGCAGGTCGTGAAGGCTTTGACCATGGCGCACACGCTTCGCCCCGAACGCTACACGATTCTCGGAGAAACCGGAGTGGCAGAAGCTGCTGCGGAACGGGTTGCAAGAGCGACCGGAGTCCTGGGATAAGGCTCAGTTTTGAAGGCCACAGCACGAGCCTACGCGATTCAAGGGCTCATCAAATACCATGGACTCAAGAATCCTAGACTGCGAATTCCTTACCACGACAGCATTTCAGTGTGCATGAGGTCCCTACCCACCATAACAACAGTAGAGTCTGACCCTCAGCTCGCAATGGACATCATTCGAATCGGTGGCGAGGGTCCGTCCAAAGCTGAACACGGCCGGGTCCTAGCTGTCCTTGACCAGCTTAGGAAAAAGTCGGGCAAGAGAACAGTTCATTTTCGCGTGGAGTCTCGCAACCCTGAAGTCAACGGTAAGGGTCTAGGTTTCTCTGCGTCCGGGTTCGCGGCGCTCGGCCTGGCCGCGTCCAGGGCTCTGGGACTTGAGTTTAGGCCCAAGGACCTTTCTCAGGTCGTGAGGCTTGGAGCTGGTTCAGCTGCAAGAAGCCTCGTCGGGGGATTCTCTATCTGGTATGCCAGCAAGAACGGTCAATCCTACGCTGAGCAATTGGCCCCTGCCCGCTCCATTCCTCTCAGGACAATAATCGTCCCCGTACCGTCCAAGGTCAAAACCGACAGAGCCCACGAAGACTCGGTCAAGTCGCCTCTCTACAAAGCCCGTCTCCAATACCTCAGAAAGAAACTCGTCGTTATGAAACGAGCAATAACCCGCAGGGATGTCAATGCTATTGGACGATTGGCCGAGGAAGACACCCTGAGCCTCCACGCCGTGACAATGACTGGGCCCACGGGAATGGTCCTCTTCAGCCCAGTCTCAGTCATGATTATCGACGAGGTCAGAAGGCTCAGAGAGGAAGAAGACGTCCCGGTATGGTTCTCGCTGGACACAGGACCATCAGTATTCGTCAATACGACCCGGGAGGATTCTTCGAAAGTCCGCAACACTCTCAGTAAGTTTACTGATTCTCTCTTGATGTCAGAGCCCGGAGGACCCGCCGAACTCCTCGACAAGCACCTTTTCTAAGGAATGACCCCAGGGAGCACGGGTCCGGGAGGACATTCAAGTGCAGAAGCCGGGCAGAGAGACCAAAGCATCAGGCTCCGAGAAGATCCTCCCCCCGCTGCCAAATGCTGACAAGTACGAGGAGATCGTAACCAGGTTTGCCCCCAACCCAGACTTCGTCCTCCACCTCGGTTCTGTCCGGGCGATAATCCTCTCCCACGACTATGCGAGGATGTACGAGGGAAAGTTCCTCGTTCGTTTCGAGGACACAGACCCGAGGCTGAAGAAATCTGCTCTCGAATACTACGATGCTATTCGGGAGGATCTTCGCTGGCTCGAATGTCCCTGGGACGAAGAGTACATCCAGAGCGATAGGCTGCAAATCTACTACGACTACGCGGCGAAGCTCCTGGAGCAGGGCGACATCTACGTCTGCACCTGTGAACGCAAATCGTTCACCGCCAAGGCTAACGCTGGCCAATCCTGTCCCTGTCGTCCCAAGGGTCCCTCTGAGAACCTACGGGACTGGCAGAAAATGCTCGACGGAGGCTTCAACGAGGGCGAGGCAGTTGTGAGGGTCAAGACAGAGCTAACGCATCCGAACCCTGCTGTCAGAGATTGGCCAGCTCTCAGGGTTATCGACCCTGAACAGTATCCCCACCCTCGCGTCGGCTCGAAATACCGAGTCTGGCCCCTATACAACTGGTCCGCTGGCATCGACGACCATCTGATGGGCGTCACGCACGTCTTCCGTGGAAAGGAGCACCTCACCAACTCCATCCGCCAGACGTACCTCTACAAGTATCTGGGATGGAACTATCCCGAAGCGATACACTACGGGCGGTTGAAAGCTGTCGGTATCAACCTCAGCAAGTCCTTGATGGTGAAGCAGCTCGAAGCAGGCGAGGTGGACGGTTATTCTGACCCGAGGCTGGCAACCCTCGCAGCTCTGAGGCGGAGAGGCTACTCGCCAAACGCGTTGCGTAAGATCATCTACGAAGTCGGGCCCCGTCCCGTGGACGTCACGCTAAGCTGGGAAAACGTCAACGCTGCGGACCGGAAAGAAATCGACAAGATGGCACACAGATATCATTTCGTCCAAGACCCTATTCCGCTGGAGGTCCTCAACGTCCCCCGTGGGTTCGAGGCGCACTTGCCACTCCACCCAGAGAAGCCGGAACTAGGAACGCGGACGTTGAAGGTAGGCCCGCATAACGGGACTGTTAGGATCTGGCTGTCCCGGAATGATCACGAGGTCTTTGCAAAGTCCAAAGTCATCAGACTCATGGAACTGTTCAACGTGGAGGTCGAGACCGCTGCCCCGACGGGTGTCAAGGCCCGTTTTCACAGCCAGGAGTACGAGAAGGCCCGGGCGATTCGCGCCCCACTGGTTCAGTGGTTGCCTGAGACTCAGCAGCTTTCCTGTCAAGTTGCTATGCCCGACGCTTCTAGGGCAAAGGGGTTCGTCGAGGACAGCATACTAGCCGAGCCGGTGGGAAGCATCGTCCAGATGGTCCGGTTCGGGTTCGGGCGAATCGACCACACCAGCAAGTCTGGTATAGTAGTCTACTATGCACACCGATAACGCACTTAACCCGTTCCCAGCTTCAGGTCAGATCCAAACAGTGAACCCTGAAAGTGAACCGGTCCCTCGGTTTCGCCACGATTTTCAACATTAATCGGGAAAAGAAACCCGAAACATGTTGGTCTACAGAATCCAAGCCCGGGACTTTCAACCCTGACATTCCCCGCCGAGACTGTCCAGCATGTTTATCCCAGTGGCCCCTCTCCGCAAAACGGTTCTAAGCCAATTCCTCGCCCAATCCGCCAAACTAGCCCAAAACACCACCGGACAGAAAGACCCCTCTAGAAGGGGGTACGACAACAGAAACTTATGACGCGAGACGCCAGAGTCTATGCTTTCGGCTTGGCCTCGGCCTTAGCCGGAACCTTAGCCTCCTTCGCCTCAGCAGGCTTCGACTCCTTGCCAGCCTCAGGCTTGGGCGCGGCCTTCGCCTCGGGAGCCTTCTTTTCCACCGGTTTTGCAGCAGGCTTCGGTGCAGGAGCAGCCGCAGGCTTAGTCTCCTCTCCCTTCTTCTTGGAAACCCGCTGGGCCTTGGGCAGATTCCGGTTCTTCAGATAAGCGGGAACGATTCTCTCCGCCCCGCGAGCATCATCGTACACCTCAACAGCACACAGCGCACTCGATCCGCCCGTCCGGGTCGAGATGCTCTTCACAAACACCCGGTCAACAGGCGCCTTGAAATGGTCCGACGCCAACCTTCTAACAGTCAACCTGTCAGGCGTCCCAGACCCCTCATGATGAATGCGGAGCTTCGCCTCCCTCCTACCCAAGAGAGGATTAACACGCTCCTCCAAAACCTCAAGACTCAACTCTTAGCCTCCTTCGCCTTCACCGCCGGCTTCTCCACCCTCTCCAACTCCCCACTTACAACCACACTGTTGACCTGCAGAGTCTCGTCGGAAACCACCCGTCCCCGGACAAGCTTCCGCATACGCTCACCGTCACTCAAAGGCCTGTAACCTACACCACCAGACAAGATAGCTCTCTTCCTCGCGCTACCCTGCACGTCGAACCTCATAGGGACACCGTCCTTGTCCGTCCCACCGGTAATCTTGAGCCTAACATTACCAACACCCAACAACTTGCCATCAACCTCCTCCCCAATACTCTTCCCGATCAAAGCCTGAGCCTTAACACCCTCAATAGTCGTAGCTCTAGACGCGCGACTTTTCGGGTCGGAGACTATCAGCTGAAACTTCGCCAAACCAGACTATTTCCTCACTGCATCGGTCGCCACACATCCGCCTGCTAATAAAGCTCCCAACTTGGTCCTACACTGTTCCAGAGACAGTCTTGCCTAGAGAAGCAAGCTCTTCGAGCAACGCCACCTCATGAGACGACAAGTGGTCCTTGAACTTGGTCGTCAAGACCCTGGCATGCTGAGGCGGAACATCCACATACAACACATCACCCTCGAAAACGTGCCGGCCCACCATAGGCTTGTCGATAGACACAGCAACCTCCTTCCCAGCAACAGCCTCCCCCACATCCTTGCCTTGGTCCTGAATCATCAAAACCACACCCACACGCTTCCCACTGCTATTTACCAATGGATACTTGGGCCGAATAACACCCCCTAAAACCTCAACCCCGACAATTGCCGGATTACTCCTGCGAAAGACGAAACCCTTCAACAGCTTAACCTTCCCCGGACGAATCAAAAGGTCCATCTCCGCTTTCACACCTGCAGACTTCTGCGCCTCCACCCAGCGAGCATACTCTTCCAGCACATGATAGATGATGTCACCTCTGAAGACCGGAATGCCAGAGGTTGAGATTTCCTCTTCAGCATCAGGCAGAAGCTTGACGTTGAAGCATAGAATGGCAGCGAGATAGCGGTCCTTTCCTCTCACAGCCTCCGCCTCCACAACATCTCGCCGAGAAACGTCGCCAACGTCAGCCAACCGCACAGGAATCTGGGACGCAGCAAGGGATGTGGTCAACGCCTCCAGCGACCCAAGCGCGTCAGCTTTCACAATAACCCCATTAAGGTCAGTGCTGACCTTGACAGTCTCCACCTCATCCAGAATCTTCTTCTCCAAATCCTTCCGCATGGAAGGATCCCCAGCAGCGTACAACGGCGACCCGGCAATCGCATCATCCAAACCTGGAGCGGCAATCTTCACACCCGCCGCCGCATCCACAAAATCCGCATGCGTGAACTTGTCCCTCGGGTCCCGTATCTCGTCCAACGGTTTCGGAAGCAGCAACGCCCGGACCCTTGTCGAAATCACACCACTACGGCCAGCCAACAGAATCGTATCATCTACGGAGAGCCGGCCGTTGTAGATCATCGCGTCAACAGTAACCCCGAGGCCCGGCTCCTCCTTCACCTCCAGCACCGTCCCCTCAGCAGGACCTTGGCCCGCGAACAGCTCGTCCTTCATGAAACTCTGAACAAGCCCGATAAGAACAGCCATGAGTTCCGGCAGGCCCTCGCCAGTCTTCGCGCTAACCGGAACCAGCGCAACAGTCTTCGCAAACTCGGCAATCCTGTCAAACCTGTCGGCCCTGAACCCGTACCTGGACAACGAGCCCATCATGGTGTAGAGCCGGTTGTCGAGGTCCATCATCACCTCCGGGCGTTGAGCCTCCTTGTTCGATAGAAACGAGCCTTCGGGAAGAGATTTCCAGCCTGGAACCGCATCGATCTTGTTGCAGCAGATGAGGAACGGTGTCTTCCTCGCCCTCAGTATGTTGAGAGACTCCACTGTCTGAGGCTCAACGCCCTTCGTAACATCAATCACTAGAATGGCGACGTCAGCCGCTGAACCGCCCCTCTTTCGGAGGTTGCTAAAGGTCTCATGTCCAGGCGTGTCGATGAACAGAAGGCCTGGGACCTCTATCTTCAGCCTAAATCGTGTGAGAAGTGGGCCGCAAATCTCGGTCACAGTCTTAGCGGGAATGAGACTGGCTCCAATCCACTGCGTGATCTGGCCCGGCTCGCGGGCGGCGACGGAAGTGCCCCTAATGCGATCTAGAAGAGTTGTCTTTCCATGGTCCACATGTCCAAGGACCACGGCTATCGGCTGACGGATGGGCATTGCTGGCGGGCTCCATCGCACCCCAGCCTTCGCTCAGACCCACGTATTAAAACTCTAATTTTTCCCTGACGTGGTGAGATGTCTATATTGCGTCCTTGAAGAAGAGGGATGCTTCCCTCTTCGCATTCTCCAAACTATCAGATGCATGAATAATGTTCGCAGTGATGGACGTGGAGAAATCTCCTCGAATCGTCCCAACCTCGGCAACAAGTGGGTTCGTGGCCCCTATTAGCTTGCGGACCGTCTCCACTGCGTTAGGACCCTCAATTACCATAAGCATGACGGGTCCGGATGTCACGTGATCAACGAGCTCCTGGAAGAACGGCTTCCCTTTATGAGGGCTGTAGAGCTCTTCAGCTTCTCTCTTGGAAATCTGGTGTAATCGGAGTTGCTTGAGGATGAGGCCTTTTCTCTCCAGCCGCGAGATTACCTCTCCAACAAGGCGCTGCTTGAGGGTTTCAGGCTTGAGAAACGAGAACGTTCTTTGAACCGACGGAGAACTCAGCGTCCCTTCTCTCTCTTGCCGTAGTAAGCCGTCCACTTGAACTTCCTGGAATCTCTACCGAACGAGAGGGTACTGACGCGGCAACGTCTAGAACAGAAGTAGACCAAGGTTCCATCGTTCTTGACATGCATCATTCCTGTGGTGTTGGGAAAGTTCTTCCCACAGAAGCTGCACTTGAAATTCTTGGGCATGCAGCCGGGCTCCTACCTGATCTTCTTAGCCTCTCTCTCAGTCTCTCTAAGCATCAGAATATCGTTGAGTCTGATTGGACCCTTTACATTCCTAGTAATGATTCGACCCTTGTCCCTGCCTTCTAGGACTCTAACCCGGACTTGAATAACTTCGCCAGTAACGCCTGTCCGGCCTATGATCTGAGTGACTTCGGCTGGAGTGGGAGGTTCGTCAGTTCTCTCTCTAGCCCTACTCACTTCCCAGCACCGGACTTCCTTAAGCTATCAAAAGCCTTCGTCAATTCCTTCAACGACTGGGCACCGTCGCCCGGTTCAATCACTGAGATCGCCGCGGAACCGACATCCAGCCCTGCGGACTTGCCGAGTTCGAGCTTGCTGGGCACGTAGAGGTAGGGAATCTTCCTCTCGTCGCATAGGATCGGAAGGTGCGCCACTACTTGTGGCGGCTCAACATCTTCTGCGATGACCACCAGTTTTGCTATTCCTCGTTCTATTGCCTTGGTGGTCTCGTTTGTTCCCTTCCTGAGCTTACCTGTGTCCTTGGCAACTTGGAGAAGTTGGTAGGTCTTGTCAGCTGTTTCCTTGGGAACCTGAAATCGGACGTAAACGGATTTTTGTGCCATCCAGCTTCACTCTCATCGGCCTTGTAGCCTTGGGGGGCAGGACGGGGCTTTTATCAATGTTTCTGTTAGTAGAGCAAAAACAACACTAAATACCGCTGAAAGCGAGGCGTTCGGACCATGTCTAAGCCGCCGGCTCAGCAAGCACCGCCGCAGAAAAAGAAGAAGATGAGAATGCGAAGCGAACTGTACGAAACAACACCAACATCTGTCAAGCTGAAAAACAGAAAATGCCCGCGATGCGGGTCTGTGATGGCATCCCACTCGCAGCCGGCTCAGCGTTGGGTGTGTGGCTCATGCAGTTTCACTGACTACGGCACGAGAGTCTGATTTCAAGCCCGAAGTATCTGCTCAGTTTCGCGTAGAGAGGGTCTACCTCACTCGAATAGCGAATCTTCCCGCGACCTTAATTCCCATAAGACGCGCCACTTCCGAGTTCGATGGGTCAAGGACAACAACAAACCCTGACCAGTCGTCGCTTAGGTTGCTCGACTTGCAGTTAGGGCATACGGGGCCGTTGCTGATCATTCGGCAGTTCTTGCAGGCCTTTTCTGTCAAGCCTTATGCTCGACCTTCATCGGCTTCCCCTTCAACTCCTCTTGAATCCACTCCAACC
>CAYIBO010000017.1:0-17479 GCA_964361545.1 uncultured Candidatus Bathyarchaeia archaeon | reverse complement strand
GTTGGAACCTCGAAATCCAGCTCAGAATAGGCCGCGTAGGGCTCGTCCTTCCGCAGGTCCGCATCAACTCCCGAGCCCCTCAGCGTGGGACCCGTGCAGCCTAAGGCGATGGCCTCTCTCTTTGGGAGTACGCCTACGCCTTTTGCTCTAGATGTGAATATTGGATTGTTGAAGAATATCTTGTCATACTCATCCAACCGTTTCTCAAAGTACTCGGTCCGCTTGACAGCCTCCTCCGCCAAGCCCTGGGGCAAGTCCCGCCTAACACCTCCCGGCACGATGTACGAGTGTGTGATTCTCGCGCCGGTGAGTCTCTCTGCTAGGTCGATGAACAGTTCCCTGTCGCCGAGGGGCCACATGAACATGGTAGTATGGCCGAGGAAGACGCCGTAGATGGATAGCCAGTAGAGGTGGCTCATGATCCTGTTCATCTCGTTCAGGAGGCATCTCAGGTATTTCCCCCGGGGAGGCGGCTCGACGCCCTGGAGCTCTTCGATGGCCTTGATGTAGGCATGGTTCAGGTTCGACGAATCGATAATCGCAGGTCTCTCAATGACGGGTATGCTCTTGATGATGTTCCGGACCTCGCAGATCTTCTCGATGCCCCTGTGTACGTATCCCGGGTCCGGGGCAGCGTTGACAATAATGTCCCCATCGAGTTCGATGATCAGCCTCATGTGCCCCGAGCCGGAGTGCTGAGGCCCGACGCTCACAGTTAGCGTCTGGGCTCCAGACTCGGACATCTTAGCTGACTCAACTGCCGCTAGCGGTGCGGGCTTTTCCGGAACAGCCATGAGCGTTCAGTCTGTGGGGAATCTTACCTCTTTCCTGAGGGGCGGGGGTCCGTCCCAGTTATCGGTCAAAAATAGCTTCTCAAGCCTTGGATGACCTTCAAAGGTTATCCCGAACATTTCGAAAGTTTCCCGTTCGAAATATTCAACCCCTGGCCAAACCGAGGTCAACGACGCCACTTTCGGACTTGCTCTAGGAATAGACTCCTTTACAGCCAGCACCAGGTCCCTCATCTCCTTGTTCTGGAAAGACGATGTATGGTAGACGATTTCGAACCTTCCCTCGCGGTTGTAGTCTACTCCCGAGACCCCGTTGGCATGGTCAAAGCCCAGCTGGTCCCGGAGGAACAACGCCACCTCTCGAATCCTCTCAGGTACTACAACAATCTCGGGCCGGGAACGACGGACGACTCGTGCGTCCTTGACGTCGTTGGGAAATTGTTCCTTGATTTTCTGTATGAGCCCGTCTTCCCGTGTCTGGGAATGGCTCATCCCTGGGCGTACACCTTGGACTTGCGAATCTTCTCCTGCAACATGATTATCGCCTGTTCCAATGCTTCGGGCCGTGGCGGGCAGCCTGGGACGTAGACGTCCACCGGCAGGAACTCGTGGGCTCCGTTGACGATACTGTAGGAGTCGTGGAAGAGTCCGCCGGATATGGCGCAGTCGCCCATGGCTATTACATAGCGTGGAATGGCCATCTGGTCGTAGATCATACGAAGCCTTTTGGCCATTTTCTTTGTGATGGTCCCCTCCACAACGACGAGGTCCGACTGTCTAAGCGAGCCCAATGGTAGGACCCCGAACCTCTCCAGGTCATGACGTGCACCGCTCGCCGCGCCAAATTCTGCGCTGCAACAAGCAGTCGTTATGTTGACAGGCCATAGTGAGTAGATTCTGCCCCAGTTGACCACGCTTCGTATCGGGCCAGTGTCAACAACTTTCTTGACAATCTCGCTCAGCTTTCCGATCCAGACGCTAATCGAGTCGGCAAGCATCGCTAGTGGGTCGTCTTCTTCATGGGCGGTTCGCTGGTTGGACATGGCCTTTCCCGATGGTCTAGTCTGAATCTCCCTATTTATCCGCGTCTTCCAGATTGAGTTGCCGACTTGCGCACGGTTGTCTCCCTAGTGCCCTCAACATAAAGGAAGTGGCCGGATTATATGGGCAATGCGGTCCTCGGGTTTTTCAAGCAAGGTGAAGGCTTACTGCGACCCTTTTCGCCTTGCTGTTCCTCAGGCGGTCTGCTGAAGATTCGGGTCGCTAGAATTCCTGATGTTGGAAAAATAGGGGGATCGCAGGCCTTGGGCCTACGAAAGCTGGGAGCTGAGCTACTCTAGTTTAAGGTCTATTTCCCTGTCGATGAACTGGGTTCTCGCGGTGCCCGAAGCCTTGTCGACTTGGATCTGGACAGTAGAGTTCTCTCCTTTGAGCAGCATTGCCGAGTCGTCGACTCTTCCGAGGATCTCAATAGTTGCGCCCAAGTCGCGAACGCTTGTTACGCGTATGATCCGTGCGAGTCCTGGTAGTGCAATGGTGCTGACTGCTTCGGGGGGTCCTGCGAAGAGGTTCTTAGTTATCACTCCGGTTTGAGCGGCGAGGTTTACCCCTCCTTGTACCACGTACGAAGCGTAGCTGGGCAAGCTTCCTCCCGGGACGCCTGCCACTGCGCGGAAGGTGAAGGCGTCCTTTGAGCCTTGGCCCATTATGCCGATCTGTGGTAGCACTACGCCCGCTACCGCAACAGCTGAGCCTCCGCCGACGAGTTTCAGGAAGTCTCTACGGCTTACCTTTTTCATTTCTCGCTCATCTTCCTAGTGGGGACTCCCCAAGTAGGGAAAGTCGCTGAGGAGGTCTGTGTGTGCACCTACCATGTCGGTCGTCAAAGCTCCGTTTGAGACTAGGCCCAGTTCTATGTCTATGACGTCGTCTGTGAGTCTTCGGCCGTTCAGGAACCCGCTAGAGTTACTGTAATCGTATGTCAGTATGTCTGGAAGTAATATTGCCGCTAGGTTTGCTGCCTGGGTCGCGTTGTGTCCGAAAGCCTCAAGGACCTCCACCACTTCGTCGGTGAATCGGACGCGGTCGGTGTGTGGCTCCCCGCGGTTGAACATTGCCTTCTCTTTGCCGTGCATGAACACCGTGTTGATAGCGGGACGTCCCATTCGGTCCACTTGGAGCATGTCGGCATCATGTGGGATGAGACTTCTTGCCCATACGCCAATGCTGGGATTTGAGCCGAGAGCAGTGTTGGGAACTTCGAGGACCATGCCGAAGACGTTCTTGTCGGCGAAGAAGTCAGACCCTGTGAAGTGGAAGCCGTTGAGGAAGCCCAGTAGGTCGAAGAAGAATGGGTCGCTGCGCAGCCCTGCAAAGAACTTGTAAGCGCCTGATGTCGTAACGGTGGGCGTTGATCCAAAAGATGCTGGCGCGTCTTGGATGATGATATCGCCTACGAGATCCCGTCCTCTCGCCTGGCTGTCGGCGGCTCTGCGGATGGTCGCGATTTGGCCGCCGATGGCATCTGCGAACTTTATCTTCAACGCAACGTTAGGGAACGCGTCTCCGTCAGTGTCGACCCTAATCTCATAGATGGCGTCGGTGTTGAAGGCGCTGGCGCGTGCGAGAGGGTTCACATTCATCATCAAAATCGATTTGCTGGCGTCGCCGGGCTTCTGGAAGGCGTAGACATCGGTGATGTCTATCCTGACGTCCCCTCCCGGAGGCATCAGGCCAGGTGAATCTAGATGGTCTGCCATTACGAATTCTCCTTTGTTTTCGACGGTAAATCCGGAACAGGGTTCTTAACTGTTTTTCCAATTCTGACCGTAATCTTCTCCGGGACTATATCTGCAGATAACTGAAGAAAGCTGAGTATCGAGCTAATTCGCAAGTCAGAAGTGAACTGTTAAGGTCTTAGCGGTCTTGGCCTTCAGCCTTTCTCTTCTTGGCGGAAAGCCTGTCCAGGAGTCCTTCGCGCTCCTGTCCCGACGGTCTGAAACTCTCCGAGATGAGCATCTGAAATCCTTCCAAGGCATTGTCTATCACTCCTTTCAATTCGTCCCCTCCTGAGATGTCCCGTGTCACGGCTCCTCTCTGGTTGACAATCTTCGACTTCTTCAAAACCTGTTCGATGTCAGCTTCAGCCAGCCCGCACAACTTCATCAGGCTGATGAGGTAGAGGGAGGTCTTCCCCTCCAAGGATTCTTTGGACGCACCTATCAGCTTGGCTAGTTCGCCTCTGTACAGGTTTCCCTGTTTCGAGATGGCGGCCTCGACAAGGCTCTCCAACAGCTGCTGCTGGACCCGGATGAGAATTGCCATCTAGAAGCGCCTTTTGCCATGACTCCTGGCTGCTTTCGGGAGAAATAGGCGACATGGGAGGGGTAGAAAAGAAGATTTGTCGCCCGTCCCCAGCCTCTATTCGCCAGCCGACAGCCCATTGGGTCCGGGGGTGAAGTTAATAGTCTCAAACTGGGCCGAGCCTGTTGAGAATCCCGGGCTGGGGACGGTTGGATAGTTGGCAAAGCTGGAGACCACGTGTTCCTTGGAGAGCTTCAGGAGATTCATGATCACCAGCACCTGTCGCTCTTTCATACCTCCAGAATACGAGTCTCAACAGTCTGTCTTTCCGGAACGGTCCCGGGAACAGGGAACCATGTATGTGGAGGCTGAGGACAAGGTCACCCTCAGTAAGGTCAACGATATCACCTTCGCCCAGGTCAGCTACGTGCTGGGCATCATCTACAACTCCAAGAGCGGGCATACACAGCTGAAATGGAGACACGTCAAAGACGACATGGGCAGGCTAAGCGGCGAAGCAAGCACGAACACCATGGTCAACCTGTACGAAGCAGGAGCCCTCGACCGATCTTTCATCCGGGCCATAGCCGCTAGAATCAGGTGAAGCACTGATCCACAAGACAGCCCACCCCCTCTTCAAGGCCTCACTAGTTAACGGTGGGGGCTCTTGAGTCGTATCGTATCCTTTATCTCATGTGCCCCGTTCGTACCCCCGGCTAGAATCAGGCTTCCAACTTGGCAAAGTTCGTTGTAACAGGGATCGAGGCTGTTGACAAGGTTCTTCCCAGGGGCATTCCCAGAAACAGCTTGACTATTCTGGCCGGGGAACTGGGGACTGGAAAGTCTGTGGTGATGGAGGAACTCCTTTGGAGCTTTCTGAGACGGAAAGAACCCTGCATATTCGTCAACTTTGAAGGACCGCCCATCGCCATAGAGCAGGACATGGAGTCTTTCGGCTGGGAAATTACTCCGTACCTAGAATCGGGCCAGCTCAAATTCCTAGACTGCTTCTCTTTCAGAATGGAGCCTTTAGAGGTCCCTCCCTACTCGCATTATGTGAAGGACCCGAAGGACCTCCGGTCAGTGACCACGGCATTGTATAACATGATGGAGGAGATGAAGATGCTGGGCCGAGGCGCCGTCTTCGTCGACTCACTGACCGAAATGTTCACCCTCGTTCAGGAAGAACGCCCACTCGTCTTCCACATGTTGGGCGGCGTAAAGTCCTGGAGAGCCAAGGGACCCAAGGAAAGGCTTGTGCCCTTCTTCTGCTCCCACCATACACCCCTGCGAGCCTATGCGGACCTGGATGACCTGCTCTTCTACGTCGTAGACGGTATCATCGACGTAAGGTTCAATCCTGGCTTTGCGGACAGGGGCCTCCTAGTGAAACAGTTCCGAATTCGAAAGATGAAAGGCGCCCCCCATGAGACTTACTGGGTGACGTTCTCCATAAACCAGAAGGGCCTCTCCGAGGTCCCGCTTCCCGTGCCAGTCCTTTCGAGCCAAGGACCCGGTACCAAGAAGAAGAAGTAGCCGTATCTGCGGTGCTGGGTTTGGAAGGGGCTAGACCTGCCCACTAATCATACAACTCACCATGCCGGACCAACCCAAACCGGGCCGCCGAGAATCAAAGTTCCCTATTCTAGGAACCCGGTCTATGTAGCTGAAGGGTATAAGCCGCCTGTCGTGGCGGGACGAAGTTTCGAGTACGAAACCTCGCCGGAGAACGCTGCCTACTGGCAGACCATGCCCCTGGCTTATCGTCAGTATCTGAAGAAGGAGGCTGATAGACGCGGCATGGATCTGCGGCTACTAATTGATGAGAGACGCGGTGGAGCGTTTCAGTGCGTGGGCTGTAGTAAGCCGATGGTAATCCGGGAACTGTTCGCTAACGGTGATAGAGTCTATCAGTGCCTGAATGGCACCTGCGTGAGGAGAATCATTCGGTATCAATACCAGTCAACGACTGGCCGGATAACCGAAGTAGCCTAAGATCGGCGAAGCTGGGTTCCTAGCAGAAAGGGCGTCTCAGGCCAGGCCTAGAAGGAAAGCCGCTGCCAGAGCAAGAAGAATCACGGCCGTAATCTTCGGAGCGAACCTTTCCACAACACGCATTCTCTCCTTGAAACGTCCATAGGCACGAACACTCACGAGTGTAATTCCCACAAGCGATAGCGTAACCGCGAGAGCATACGACACTATCAGGAGAATCGGGTCCACACCGCCCACAGCAAGGGCTAGAAGAGCAAACTCCTCCTCGTGAGCAAACCCAAGGACAAAGGCAAACCCCGCTAGTCCGGTAAGGGTCATGATCTTTGCATGATGGGTATGCCCGTGGATGTGAACCTCATTTCGGTTGTGATTATGCTCGTGGGTATGCTCTAGCTTCTGCAGCGCATCGTGGACATGCCCGTGCTGGGCCTCCTCGGTACTGCTCCACCAAAACCGTATGGCGAGGATTATCAGGAAAACGGATGCGACGTACTTCAGAATCCGGATTGGTAGTGGAATGAAAAGGCTGAGGACCAGATAAGCAACCACCGCTACGATGGACGAGGTGAAATGGGCGCCGGCCATGACCCCAGAGCTCAATAGAGCCTGGAGACCTGGCCTCTTCTTGCTCGCAGCATAGAATAGAGCAACCGGCCAGCCATGGGCCGGCTCAATACCGTGAAGCAGACCGATTACTACTACAGCGATGAGAGCAGCCTCTACCAAGGCCAGCACCTACGGAGCAGAATTAGGATTGATGGTTAAGCGTACGATAGGTTGTTGCACCGGAGCTCCTAGCATGACCTAGGCTAGGCTGTTCCGAGCGAATCGCCTAAGGATGTTATTCCCAGCTTGAAACTTTCTCTGGCTGTATTTTCAGAATGACCCGCTGTTCACCCGGGCGGTGGTCGTACTTCGGCTTGCCATGGTACTTCATGTTCAGCTTGTCGATATGGTCTTCAGCAGCTCGCCCTGTAATTTGTTCAACCACCTTTCCTCGAATTTGTAGGAAATCGTAAGGGTTGGTCGGATCAGATATCGACAAGGCGACCTGAGGATTCTTCTTCACATTCTTCTGTTTCACGCGGCCCATCGCAGTGTTGACGAGTACGTATTTTCCGTCCGTGTCCACCCAAACCGGTGTTACCTGAGGAGATCCATCCGGGAAGATAGTTGCAAGATAGACGAAGTTCTTTGCCTCCAGCTTCTTTCGCGCCGACTCGGTTAGCATTCCCTGTCACCGTCGCAGCTGATACCCGGGAAGATATAGCTTCCCTTGAGAAATCCAGGGCACATTTCACTTCCCCCCGAACACATACAGCACTGTGAGTCGGAGAGAAAACCCTTCAATCCTTTTATCACGCGACCAGCGGGTCTGGCGGCCGGCCCAGATTGCACGCAGTGGAAACCCTCAACCTCTCCAAGAAGTACAAGAAAACAGAGGCCCTTCGCGGGCTAAACTTCACAGTCCGCGAGGGAGAGATAATGGTAATTCTGGGTCCGAATGGCTCAGGAAAGACAACCCTCCTCCTAATACTCTGCACAATTCTGAAGCCCGGATCTGGAACAGCCCGCATAATGGGCATGGACGTGGTGGAAGACGGGACCAAGATCCGCGAAATTCTCGGCATAGCGTTCCAAGAAGCCCGAGGGTTCTGGCGGCACAAACCTTCCTCCATCCTCAGATTCCACGCATCAATGTTCGGAATAGACCCAAAGAAGAGGGAAAACCTCGTCGAGCAGACCATGAAGGACCTGGAACTTTGGGAGTCCAAGGACAAGATGTTCATGCACCTCTCAGGTGGACAGACAAAACGATTGGAAACAGCAAAGGTCCTGCTTCAGAGGCCCAAAATCGCCATATTCGACGAGCCCACAAGCCAAGTCGACCTGAGAGGTAAGCGGAAGATCTGGGACCAGATCAAAGCACTCCGAGACGAGGGCTCAACCGTCATAGTCGCGACAAACGAGGTCCGGGAAGCAGAGTACCTGGCAGACCGGGTTACAATCCTCCACCGGGGCCAGCAGGTGGTCTGCGATTCCATACCGACCCTGAAAGATGCGATAGCGGGCGGAGACATTGTAGAGGTTGATTTCGAAGACCCAGTTTCGAAGGGCTTGGTCGAGCATCTGAAAGACCTAGGTGGCTCTCTTCAACTGTCACCCAACGGCAACCAGCTCCGAGCCAAGGTTTCCAAAGCTGAAGACTGGGTCCCAAAGATGACATCGGCCAGCTACGGCCAAGGAGCCAAGATCTCCTCCATCAGGATAACAGAACCGTCCCTGGACGACGTATTCCTACACTTCACAGGCACAGCCCTAGAGGACAAGCAATGAACAGAGTCCTCACCCTAGCAGTCTTCAACATTAGGGTCCTACTGGGCGAACGAATGTGGTTCGTCCTATCCTGGGCACTCTTCGGGCTGCAGCTGGCCATCTACGGCTCCCTCATGTCAAGGCTAGTAGTAGGAACTGTAGAGGATTATTTCTTCTTCTACTCGATTGGGCTAATAGTAATCATCGTCTTCGAGTCGGGTGCCGACCTAGGAAGGCATTTTGTCGAGCACGCCCGGGAAGGAGAACTACCCTACTTCCTTGCTCTGCCAATATCCCGCAAAGGACTTTTTGCTGCCAACGCAATATATGGTGCCACGAACACCGTAATCAGAGTCCTGCCGCCGCTGGCAGTGACGCTCGCGGTCCTCGGCAGATTTTCGGTCCAAGGAATAATCTTCGCCCTGATCGCCCTCTTTCTGCTCGGGCTGGGAATATCTGGCATAATGATCTCAATGTCGTTCATCGCCTTCAAGTCCGTCGACATCTATATCGCGCTGGTCGCTGGACTCTCAGCACTCCTGATTAGGTTCAGCACAGTATTCTATCCCCTCATTTTCATGCCAAAAATCTACGAACCTGTCGCTTATCTGACACCGCTCACCTACGGGGCGGACCTCACGAGATGGCTCTTGGGTTTTGACCCCCAGTTTCTGGGGGTGAACGCTTGCCCTTGCAGTGTGGAGCCCACGCTTGCCCTAGCGGTTGTCATCGCGGTCGCGGTCGGAACAATCTTCCTTAGCGTGACAATAGTGGAGAGAATAATTGAAGGAGTGAAGGCGGCTTGAGCCAGTTCTATAGGATATTCCAGATTGCACGAACGGACTTTTCCTATTTCTTCAGAACAAAGTGGTTGATGGCAATACTCATCAGCCTCAACCTTTCGGACATGCTCGTCACAGGGCTTGTCTACAAGGAACTCATGACATTCGACTACTTCAGCTTCCTAGTCCCTGGAATAGTGACAATGGGCCTATTCACAGCGGCAACCGACACGGGCCGACGGATATGGCTGGCACTTCGTGAGGGAGTGGTCCAATACTACCTAACCCTACCAATTCGAACCTCAGGCCTCGTCGTAGCCTACATAGTGTCAGGCGGCCTCGGAGGAGTCGTTTACTCCCTGTCTCTTCTGCTCGTAGCCTTCGTGGTTATTCCTCCACAGGGAGTCGTCAATGCTCTGATACTGCTCCCGTTCCTCTTTGTGCTCGCAACGGGCATAGCTGGACTGGCAGCGCTCCTCGCGAGCCTTTCGAGGCAGGGGGAGGTTTACTGGGCCTACGCGCAAGCATTGCAGGTCTCCATGGTAACGATCAGCACTATCTTCTATCCGTCTGAAACGATAACCCGATTCCTGCCGGGAGCAGTAGCCTCTGTTGCTGAAGCAAATCCGCTCAGCCTAGCTGCACGTGCTCTGCGCGAGTCTGCTTTTGGAACTAGCCCTCTTAGTTCCAGCCTGTTGGTGGAATTATTCGTGACATCACTTCCGCTCGCTGTTCTTGGTGCAGTAGCGTACTGGGTCATACTGAGGACGATAAGAATCAGAGGAAAGCCCTAGTAGAATAGGTCCTGCGTTCCAAGAACCCCAGGGGGACCTTTTTCAACGGAAACCGATACCTTTCCGGGTTACTGAAAGTTACGTGACACTTTAGTCGGGTGCCCGAGTTGTCATCCCCGGGTTCTGATCGCCGGAGAGGTACCTTGTGCGACACGTTGGAATGCCAAAACTTGTGATTTTACTGGCTCTCTCACTCTTCGGCACAGCTAGCGGCCTCGCTGCTCCTGTTAATGCGGCATCAGAAAACTATCAGGTGACAGCTTTTCCTTTCTACAGCCAAGAAGGCTCCACAATCACCATTGTGCTATCGGTCAGAAACGCAATGCCATCAACAACATACTCCTTCAACTTCTCTGTAAGAGACCCATCTACGACCATTTGGACTTCCAATCCTCAGATTTACACTACGCTCGCTTTTGAGACAGAGTTCGGCTTGATAATCCTGTTCCCAAGCCCTGAGTTTCCCTGCAGAGCATCATGCCCTTCAACCTCTCTAGTGGGCACATATCTGGTTGGAATCACCCAGATTCTACCGAGCTTGCGCCCCAATGTCGCTCAGACCTGGTTTTTCTTGGGACTCACAGATCGGTATCTTCCCTACCAGCGAACCGAGACGGTTTCAATAGTAGCAACTGGATACAGTCCTAGCGAGAGTGTTAGCATCGCTATCAGAACGTCAGTTAGCTTGACCCTTGTCTACTCCCACACAGTTCTCGCCTCGACGGGAGGCCGAGTCAATGACAGTTGGTACGTACCGAAAAACGCAACGGTCACTGAAGACTACATAGTGACCCTAACCGGTACGGTCACCTCAAAGAACCCCGCCGATGCTCAGAGCTTCACTGTTCAAGCAGCTGTAATGTCCATCTCAGCCCTTTCCTCAAGCAAGACAACTTACCAGCGAACTGAGACCTTCTCCATCTCATTCCAACCTGTTTACCCCAGCGGCGAAATAGCCAACACAGGGCTTGCCTTAATCACTCTTACAAGGCCTGACCGAGCAAACCGCACCCTAACGGCCACCTACAATAGCACTACCCAGACCTTCATCGCCACCTACAAGACAACTACCACCAACCAGACAGGCACCTGGACTGCTTCGCTTCCGGACTACGGTTACGACGATGGGTTCGGAAACATAGGGCCAAGCACGATCCTGACAAACTCGCCGCAGTTGCAACCCGCAACCCTAACCGTTTCAATTATCATGAAGAACACTTTTGCGGCGAGCGAGCAGATCAAGTTTAACGCCACAATCCAGTATCCAGACGGGACCCTCCTAACATCGGGCAACGTATCATCTACTTTGTCGCTGACTGGCGGGGGCTACACGACATCCGTCCCGGTCGCCCCTGATACATCACTGAACCTCTGGATCGGAGTCTACAATCCTAGAGGTGACGAGCCCTCGGGACTATGGTCGCTGACAGTTGCAGCGTCAGACTCAGCTCAGCCGGCCAACTCGGGGTCCTCGGTGAAAGCGATACAGATACAGAACAGACCCCCTGGGGCAACTTTCACAGGCTCCACCAACAGCGTGCTGACAGGGGTGGCAGTCAGCTTCGATGCCACCAGCAGCTCCGACCCTGACGGGGCAATCGTCGGTTACCTGTGGGACTTTGGTGATGGTTCAACAGGTTCCGGCGTCTCAACCAGCCACAGCTATGCAAGCTCTGGAACGTACACCGTAAGGCTGACGGTCACGGACAACCTTGGCGCAACTGCTTCAACCACCTACACAGTTACTGTGACCGCTGCTCCACAATCGGGAGAGAACGTATCCTTCCCGCTGTACTACTTCGGAATAATAGCGGGGGCCCTAGCCGCTGCACTTGGTGGCGCATTCTTCGCCTTCAGGAGGCACAAGGTAACTCATGCGAGGCTGAAGATCGACCTAGAAGCGGTCCGAACAGAGGCAGGCAGAATCGAGAATCAGGAATTCTTCCAATCAGTGAAAGATCAATTGAAGAAGGATAAGGATGACTAAGGTAATCGCTGTTCACTCGTTCAAAGGCGGTACGGGCAAGACAACCCTAACAGCCAACTTGGCAGCCATACTTGCCCAACATAATAGAGTCGGGGTCATGGACCTGGACCTTTCCGGACCAGGACTCCACGTTCTCTTCGGGCTGAGAAAGGGTGAGATCAAATCCACGCTCACAGACATTTTCCTCGGCGACGCGTCGCCTGAGGATGTAGTTATCGATTTGACACAGCGATTTGGCTTTTCAAAAGGTGGGTTGTACTTCTGCCCGGCCAGCAACAAAGTTGAGGATATGCTTCGCCTGTTGAAGGCTGGGCTCGAGGTGACTCTGTTCCAGGACACGTTGCAGAAGGTAGGTGAGCAGTACAAGCTGGACTACATAATCGTGGACACGCATCCAGGTGTTGAAAACGACACTGTGCTGGCAATGGGCTGCTGCGACGCACTGGTCCTAGTCTCTAGGGTCGACCAGCAGGACCTGTTTGGGACAGCAGTGATGGTCTTGCTCGCGGAAACTTTTGAGAAGCCTACTTTTCTCACCCTCAACATGGTCCCACCGGGAGTAAGGATCAAGGACGCCTTGAAGGTGGGCAAGGAGCTGGCCCAGCTGTTCAAGTCGAGGTTCCTGCAAGCCTTCGAGTTCCAGATGGACGTCATCAACAACCTCAGCAGATCAGTCTTCGTAATGGACAACCCCAACTCTTCTTTCGCCCGCAAAGTGAGTGAGGCGGCGGAGACGCTGACAAGGGAGCTGGGGGAGGCAGCGAAGGTTGCAAACTAGTCCGAAACGGCCGTCGCCAGTGGACCTGAGAAGGCTCGTGGGGTCAGTTAACCAGCTCAGGTTCAACGACAATCGTGGTGAAGTTTCTTTCTTCGGACAGAAAATGATCATACTCAGAAGGGACGTGTTTCGCGTGATGCGCGAAGGCTTAGAGCGGCTTGTAGGAGAGCAAGCCGCACCGTTCTTGTCGTACCTCGCGTCCGGCATTGGAATTCACGAGGGGAGCATATTCAGAGAAAGCGTGAAGTCGGCTGGAGAAAACGAGAGGCCCAGCCTGGAGAACCTGGTTCATACTGCTTTCGAAGATACTAACCTCGGCCTTGGCAAGATCAAGGTGAACAAGGTCAACTTTGACGAGGCGACTGCCGACGTGGTTATCGGCAACTGCTTCGAAGCTCTAGAGAATGGCCCGTCAGAAAACCCCAACTGCATGTTCACCAGCGGATTCCTAGCAGGGCTATTTGCAGAAGTATTGGACAAGACAGTCCAGGCAAATGAAGTGCGCTGCATCTCTCAAGGTTCTTCTGAGTGTGAGTTTCAGATCACACCTGCAGAGAAAGCTGTGACATCAGACGGAGCCCCGGGAGATGGTGAGACAGCCTCGACCATGGCTCAGCGTCCTGCTTCAGGTAATGGGGGAACAGTTCCTGAAGCCCTAAGGGCTAAGACAGATACAGATTCTAAGCCCGTTGCAGTGGAAGCGGGACCAAAAGGTGAAGACGTAACCGCCAGGAGACCGTTACAGGGCTCAGGGTCTCAGCGGGACTTGGATGCTGGTGTAGAAAGAGCATCTAGGATCGCGAAGCGAAAGCAGCGCTTCTGGGACCGCCTATTCAAGAAATAGCTAAAGCGTAACAGCCGTAAGGCTCGAATAGCTCAATTTCTCTTGGCCGGCTGCGAAGACAGAGACCCCCTGGGGGGTCTAGATAAGAATGTTTAGATTTTGTTGTGATTAGGCGGTTTTTTCGCTCATTGAAGCACATTCTTGGCCGGTGCGCCCAAGTATGCGGGGTTCAAAGGAGCGCCGGGAGTGGGATTCGAACCCACGCGGGCGTGAACGCCCAACGGCTGTCGTGTCTACAGCCCAGATTCATCCTTCAGATCTCGAGGCCGTCGCTTTAACCACTCAGCCATCCCGGCAAAGTGGCAGGGTGCCGGCCTGGGCTTAAACTGTTTTTCGAAGGGAAACCTGTCCAAAAAACACAGTGTGTGACAGGTTTTTCTCTAGTGTCCGCCCTTTGCGGTCGCATTAGGACTCTGGATAAGCGGAATTGCCCTCGGTGCCTGTAGGAACGGGTCCGTTCTCTGGGCTCGTTTCGGAATGATATGGTCTGCCACTACCCTATCCTTCAACATTGTCATCCGGTCCAGTAGCGAGTCTTCATAGGTGAAGTCGGTTCTGAGCGAGTATTCTCTGTGAATCTCGACTATGGCCTTGTAGATGATTATGCGAGCGCTCGCTCCAAAGGTCTCGGTCAGGACCTGAACTACGTCGTCGAACCTCATGGATATGTCGGCTCTGCTGATACCTTTCTTCTCGAGGAAGTCGTAGATGACATGGTGGACCGTGGTTCCCATGCCTTCCAGTGCTGCGTTGAAGCAGAAGTTGACGGTTTCGTGAAAGAGCGTGGCTATGGGGGCCCGCATGAGGCCGACCTACAAGAGAGCGCCAGTCGAACGGGTAAATACCGGTGTTGTAACAGAATCCCGAACCAGCACGGAACAACGATGCAGTGGGAGCCTGCCATTTTCAACTCCTTGGGAACTTGTAAATGGGGCGTGATGAAACGGGGACCGGACCTTGCCAGGTTTAGCTTACCTCGTTGAGAAGGTTCAGGCGAGAGAAATTCTGGATTCGCGTGGAAACCCCACCGTTCAAGTTGATGTTCATACGAAGTCGGGCTTTGGAAGATTCTCGGTACCTTCGGGGGCCTCAAAGGGTAGGCTTGAGGCTCTTGAGTTGCGTGATGGCGACCAGGACCGGTTTCTGGGTCTTGGTGTGCTAAAGGCGGTCGATAACGTCAACAGAATTCTGGGACCCGCTGTTGTCGGAATGGATACTCGAGATCAGGAAAAGATCGATGCGAAGCTATTGAAGATGGATGGTACGAGGAACAAGAGCCGCCTCGGAGCCAACGCCCTCCTCGGAGTGTCCTTGGCAGCTGTTAGGGCGGCTGCTGATACCGCCAAACTTCCTCTTCACCAGATAATATCCAAGGGTCGAAAGGCGTTGTTGCCTCTGCCTCTGATGAACATTTTGAATGGTGGAAAGCATGCTGGGAACAATCTGTCGTTTCAGGAGTTCATGATTCTACCGGCGGAGTTTCGGAGTTTCAGGGAGGCTTTGCGGTGTGGGTCGGAGATCTACCACACGCTTGGCCAAGAGCTCCTGGAGAGGTATGGGAAGAGCTCGGTGAATGTGGGCGATGAAGGCGGGTATGCTCCCGCAATCGGCCAAGTCAGGGAAGCTCTGGAGATGGTTGAGAGTGCTGTTGTAGAGGCGGGCTACTCGAAGGGTCGGGAAGTAGTTCTTGGAATTGATGCTGCGTCTGGAAGCTTCTACGACGAGAGAGCGAGAAAGTACAGTGTTGATGGAAGGAAGATGGAGACCGTGGAACTGTTCGATTTCTACCTAGATTTGTGCAAGGCGTTTCCGTTGAGGTCGATTGAGGACCCTTTCAACGATGAGGACTTTGAGAGCTTTGCAAGGCTCACGAAACGCGTGGGTTCGAAAGTCCAGATTGTTGGCGACGACCTTTTCGTAACGAATCTTGCGCGGGTCGAGAAAGGGATTAGTTTGGGCTCGGCAAACGCGTTGCTTGTCAAGGTGAACCAAGCTGGGACCTTGACGGAGACGGTGGACGCGGTTGAGAAGGCGAGGAAGGCAGGCTACGGCTTGGTCATGAGCCATCGGTCAGGAGAGACGGAAGACACTACCATCGCCGACCTTGCTGTCGGCCTCGCTACTGGCCAGATTAAGACGGGTGCTCCTGCCCGCGGTGAGAGGACTGCGAAGTACAATCGGCTCTTAGAGATTGAGAACGAACTCGGGTCCAAGGCTAGATTCTATGGGCCTGAATTCCTGAAGGCCTACTAGACTATGTTCAGCGGGCTGAGGCCAGTTTAAGCCACCTCTGCGGAACCCACCAAAGGGTTCCATGTACAGTTGTGATACAACGATTTTATATCTCTGCACTCTGACTACTGAGCAGAAGAGAGATGGCAGAAGGACCCGTTACCGGAAACGTTCGAAAACTGATCGACGACCCCAGCTTTCCCGGCCAGTGGACTGTCGTCGGCGAACACTTGGGGCACAAGATACTGCGCAAGGAAGGAGTTAGCAAGGAACTGAACGTTCACAGTATACCAGTTGCAGTCGACTTTGACATATGCATAGCCGACGGCATCTGCATCACGGTCTGTCCTACAAATGTCTTCGACCGTCTCGACATACCATCAGAACAGGAGAAGATGGACAAGGGGATACCCAATGATAGTGGGAAGGAGCTTCTGGCGATATGGAAGGCGGACCCGGCTAGGGAACAAGACTGCATATTCTGCAGAGCCTGCGAAATACAGTGCCCGGTACAAGCAATCAAGATCACAGAACCCTAGTCTCGAAGCTTACCCATCATTTCCCTTAAGCAAAGAGTCGGTCAGCGCAGCTCGCGTTACTGGAGATTGCGTCTTATGCCGACCCCGTGGTTTCTCCGGCTGGCGGGCTTACTTCCCACCGAAGCAGTCTGGGACGGAGCGCAAACATGGCCGCTGCCCCCGTCAGAAGCAGGACCCCGTTGATCTCGATGGCAACAGGTGTCGAAAGGAGTTCTGCGCTGTAGCCTATGAGAAGTGAAGCGAACGGCTGCAAACCAAAGCTCACCATCAACAAGAGACTGAGAAGACGGGCCCTCATTTCGGGCGGGGCCAGAAACTGCAGAAGCCCGTTAGCCATAGTGAATACCGCAGGGGCTCCGAGGCTTACGAAGAACATGCTGATGGCAGATAAGGGAAGCCATGTGGTTGTGGAAAAGATGATAGCCCAGACTCCCATCCAGACCACAGCAGTCCCGACCACTGCTCCAGTGTGTCTTATCGTCTGTGCTATCGGGACCACGAAGAGGGTCCCAGTCAAAGCTCCGGCCCCCGACGAGGCCAGCAGAATCCCGAGTGTTTGAGCGTCTCCGCGAAGGACGTCTGTAGCAAAGGCCGGGAGAATGTTGAGAACTGGAAATACAAGGAAGGTTATGAGAACAACGAAGATCATCAAGTCCTGAATTCGGGGCTGACCGGCGACAAATCGCAGGCCTTCTCCGAACCCGCCTGCCGAACCATCAGAGCGCGTGGTTTGAACCTGATTGGAGCGTACGGCAAGAAGGCTCGCAATGACTGCGACAAAGCTCAGCCCGTTCAGCCAGAATGCAGTAGCAGTCCCTAGCGAGGCAATGACAAAGCCTGCCATTGCGGGACCGACCATCCGGCTTACCTGGACAATCATAGTGTTCAGGTTAACGGCCCTTCGCACCTGTCCCACGCCGGACAAATCTCCTAGAAACGCCTGCTGCGCGGGGAGGTCGATTGCGGTAACGATTCCTAGCAAAGCACTCAGGAGGTAGAGATGCCACAACTGGAGGAGATTGGTCTGCACCAGCGAGGCTAAGACGAAGGCAAGAACCATTGCCCCTGCTGCGGTCGCAATCAGCAGTCTCCTCCGGTCTAGTCTGTCTGCCCAGCCC
>CAYIBO010000016.1:3903-18214 GCA_964361545.1 uncultured Candidatus Bathyarchaeia archaeon | reverse complement strand
CCGTGTCTCGCCCGCAGGGCTGGGCAGCTTTCTATTGCTGTCTTTGGGCACCCGGAAGCTACTGGAGCGGCTGGATTCCATTAATAATGACGATAAGTCTTTTGAGGAGGACTAAGCCCGGTTGGAAAACAAGGTCAGGAGCAGCACACGGCGGACCGTCAGCCCGTCTTCTCCTCACCCCAAGCAAAACAGCACGGTCAAGGAGTTGAACCGGTAGTGATACCTAAAGAGTTACAGTTGAGAGTAGCAGACGCAAAACAGCGCGACGTAGGCCACGGGAAGGTACGCATCGACAACGAGACAATGTCGAAGCTACAAATCACGGCAGGCGACTTTATCGACGTCCACGGGAAACGGACGACCGTGGCTATTGCATGGCCAGCATATGCTGAGGACCAGGGCCAGGAGATTGTCCGCATGGACGGACTACTGCGGAGAAACGCAGGTGTCGCGCTGAACGAGTACGTTACCATCAAGAAGGCTGAGGTGAAAGATGCTCAGACCATCGTTTTTGCGCCTACTGATGTTCGCCTGAGCGTTGATGAGGAGTTTGTTGGTTTTGTGAAGCGTCGTTTCATGGACATGCCCTTCGTCGAGGGCGATATGACGCTTCTCAGCATCTTCGGCAGCGCTGTCCCATTGATTGCGACTAGGACCCGGCCTCACGGCCCGGTAAAGATTACCGAGCCGACTGTCCTTCAGGTGATGAGTGAGCCCACCCCTGAGAAGAAGGGCATACCGATTGTCACCTACGAGGACATTGGTGGGCTACATGGTGAGATTCAGAGAATCCGGGAAATGGTAGAACTTCCACTCCGACATCCCGAGTTATTCCAAAGACTGGGCATTGAGCCACCGAAGGGAGTCTTCCTCTACGGGCCGCCTGGTTGCGGCAAGACCCTGCTCGCGAAAGGTGTTGCGACTGAGTCGGATGCCAACTTCTACGTGATCTCAGGTCCCGAGATCATGTCGAAATTCTACGGCGAATCCGAGGCCAGGCTACGCGAAATATTCCAGAAAGCACAGGAAACAGCGCCCAGCATCGTATTCATCGACGAAATGGACGCGATTGCTCCGAAGAGAGAAGAAGTAACAGGCGAAGTCGAGCGACGAGTCGTCGCACAACTACTCTCCCTCATGGACGGTATGGGCGCTAGAGGAAACGTCATCGTCATCGGAGCAACGAACAGGCCCAACTCGATAGACCCAGCGCTGCGACGGCCGGGACGCTTCGACCGCGAGATTGAGATCGGGGTCCCCGACAAGACGGGACGCCACGAGATCTTGCAGATTCACACCCGAACAATGCCGCTGGCCTCGGACGTGGACCTTCACCGGCTTTCTGACATATGCCATGGATACACCGGTGCAGACGTTTCCGCGCTGTGCAGAGAAGCAGCCATGAAGTCGCTGCGAAGATACTTGCCTGAGATCAACTTGGAGGAGGAACACGTTCCTTCCAGCATTTTGGAGAAGATGGAGGTCAGGCTGGAGGATTTCAAGGCAGCCTACCGGGAGATAACCCCCACGGCGATGCGGGAGGTCTACATTGAGGTGCCTTCTGTCCAGTGGAGCGATGTTGGTGGCCTCACTGAGGTCAAGCAGGAGCTTCAGGAAGCTGTGGAATGGCCTCTGAAAAAGCCTGAAGTGTTCAAGAGGGTAGGAGTCAGGCCGCCGAAAGGAATCGTGCTCTTCGGACCGCCGGGCTGCGGAAAGACCATGCTGGCAAGAGCGGTTGCTACTGAGAGTGAGTCCAACTTCATTTCCATCAAGGGTCCGGAACTTTTCAGCAAATGGGTCGGAGAGTCTGAAAAGGCCATTCGCGAGATCTTCCGTAAGGGACGGACCGCTGCACCGTCGATCATATTCTTCGACGAGCTAGACTCTGTTGTCCCGCGCAGGGGAATGGGCTTCGGAGACAGCGGAGTCTCAGAGCGGGTCATCAGCCAGCTTCTGACGGAACTCGACGGGATCGAATCTCTGGAGAACGTTGTAGTGATAGGCGCGACCAACAGACCAGATCTCATCGACCCGGCTGTACTCCGGCCCGGAAGATTCGACAGGCTCATCTACGTGCCCTCTCCGGACCACGCTACGCGGTTGCAGATCTTCAAGATCCACACACGTAACATGCCTTTAACCCGTGATGTTGATCAGGACCAGCTTGCGGCGCAAACAGCGGCCTACTCTGGAGCGGACATTGAAGCTGTTTGCCGGGAGGCGGGCCTCATAGCTTTACGGCACGATATTGAGGCGAAGAACGTGACCTTGGAGGATTTCAGAGACTCTTTGGACAAGATCAAGCCGTCTGTCACGCCTGACATGGAGAACTGGTACCAGGGATTCAGGAAGAGGTTCAAGAAGGAAAGAGCGCCTGTACCGATAGCCTAGAAGTCTTGAGAATTGCCGGTGAACCTTGACGGTTGAGCAAGGTGTGGAGTCCTAGGCCGCTCTCCCTGTCCATCGTCGAGGTCCTAGAGAAGAAAGGAGCAATGACGGACATCGACCTGCATAAGGAGTTGAAGTCGTATTTTGGAGAGGTCAGCTTCCGAGAGCTTAACCGCGACCTGATGAAACTAGAGCTTGGAGGAATAATCCGAGTTTCGAGGTTGATGAGAGGCAAGCGTCAGGTTGAACTGACTAGAAGGGATTGATGAGAAGTATATATCAGGGCGAGCGAGTCAACACTGGAGGTATGGAAATGGATGATTTTCCCGATGCACCTGTGAAGATAACTGACGGAACCTTCGATGAGTTCGTCTCGAAGTATTCACTTACCTTAGTGGATTGCTGGGCACCCTGGTGCGGACCCTGCCGAATAGTCGGACCGATAATTGACACGCTTGCCAAAGAGTACAAGGGAAGGGTCGCGTTCGGCAAGCTGAATACTGACGAGAATGTTGCGACGGCTACCCGGTTTGGAATAATGGCGATTCCGACAATGCTCGTTCTCAAGAAGGGTCAGCTCGTCGACCAGATAGTTGGTGCCCTCCCGAAGGCGAGGATCGAAGAAACCCTAAAGCGTCACATGTAACCCGGGTTTTTCGAACCCAGATTCATTGTTTTCGTTACGTTCACGCGTGAGTATATATGTAGCTGGTTTTCTATATTCCGTATAGAGGAACCGGCTTGTCCTTCATGATGGAGGCCCGGAAAGTCCAGAAAGTCGGCTATTCTACCCTTATCGTCTCGATTCCAAAGGACTGGGTCGAAGAAGTCGGGCTCAAGCAAGGTGACATCGTAACCTTCCGCAGAGAATCCGATGGCGGCATCACAATCTACCCAGGCTTAACCAGAGAGCGCGAAAGCTACAGGTACGTAGTCAACGCGGATATGTGTGACTCGCCCAACCTTCTAACGAGAATCATCACCGCCAACTACCTTACAGGCCACGACACAATTCAGGTAGTAGCGAAGAAGGAGCTGTCAAAACGGCACCTTGAGGAGGTTAGGGCGGTTAGTCGTCGGCTAACCGGACTCGGCATTGTTGAGCAGAACCTTCGGTCCGTTACTCTGCAGAGCTTCGTGGACCCAACCAAGTTCCCGCTCTATGGTTTGATGCGCCGGCTCCAGATAATTCTCAGCTCGATGATAGAGACGGCTGTCAAGGCCGTGGTAGAGGGACGAGCAGCTCTCGCAGAAGAGGTGCTTCACATGGAAGAGGAAGCAGACCGCATCTACTGGATGATAGTGCGCCAGCTTCTCCTTGCTGTTCTCGACAAAAGGGTCTCGAAGGAGGTTGGTATCGAAGGTTCGATGCATGTTATTGGTAACAGGGTCATCGTCAAGAGCTTGGAACAGATGGGTGATCTGGCCTCACATATTGCCCAAGAGGCTCTTAAGCTCAAGAGTGACGCGAAGAAGATTGACCAGAAGATCATTAAGGGAATTGTGGACTTTAGTGAAAGGGTCCGCGCACTAATTGGAGACTCTTTCAATGCCCTTATGAAAGGCGATGTCAAGAAATCCAACGAATGCATCGAGAGGGTGGCCGATTGCGAGCAGCTGGAGAGATCGCTGACGGCCGACGTAATGCGGAACGTCAAAGAGGTCAACCTGGCTGTCGGCCTACGCTCCATAATCTGGGATGTTGGCCAGATGGCGAAGGATACTGAGGCGATAGCTGAGGTGGCTATCAACCGATACATCGAGGTCCCCAACGACTTCGTACTCTGGGAGAAGGTCGAAGCTCACGAGGGAAGGCCCTCTATTCGCAAAGCTGAGGCGTAGCTAAACAAAGAGACGGCTGAGGAAGCGGAGCAATGCTCCTGCGCAGAAAGCTACTTGGTCGTCCTATGCCGTATTTCGGCTAGTTCTTTCTCAATCGCAATTATGCGCTTGGGGCAGTTGGGGCAGAAAGCGGGTAGCTGTGAATAGATGTTCGACGTCATTTGAATGAACGGCTGGATCATCTGGCTGACAGCTGCAGCCCCCGGCTCTGCTGGCAATATCTTCGAGCGTTGTTCCAGAGCCTTCATCTTACCACCTAGAACTACTAGGACTGGGCATTCGCCCAGTCCGTAGACGCATTGTGTGTCGGAGTCTGATTCCAAAATCCGTCCATGTTAGGCTTCAGAATAGGTTGATTAATACTTCCTTTCGGCACGCTAATCAGGACCCAGGCCTTGACAACGTCCCGCTCCGAAACTACTGTGCTGATAGATGCTAGAGTGGCAGGGGTCTCGGGGGACAAGTACCTTGGCGCCCTGTTGGACTTGGGGGGAACTGCGACCCGACTCCGAGAGGTAGGAAAGGCTGTGAAAGAATGTCTTCCCGGAACGCGAGAAGTGGATCTGCAGTTTCGCGAGGTGGAGAGAGGAGAGATTGGAGCAAAGCTCGTGACTACTAGTGTAGAAGAGGATGCGACCAGACGAAAGGGGGACATCTTACGGAAGGCAGTTCAAGACTCTTCGAAGAGACTGCGCCTATCCTCTTGGGGAAGCAGATTCGCGCTTTCCACAGTCGACACGTTGCTGGAAGCAGAGTCTCATGTTCACCGTCATTCCCCGCAAGATGTGGAATTACACGAACTAGGCTCCGCTGATACACTTGTCGATATTCTCGGCGCAGCCTCGCTCATCGAAGAACTTGGGCTCGCGAATGTAACTTGGTGGTCCACTCCTGTTGCTGTTGGGGGCGGAGTGTCCCACTTCTCAGGGAGAGATTACCCCAACCCTCCACCAGCTGTCGCCGAGATTCTCCGCTCTAGGAAGTTTCCGATGATGACAGACGCTATCAGCCAAGAGCTTAGCACACCCACAGGTGTCGCGATAACAATCAATCTGGCTGCAAAAGTTTCCGATTCCTTTCCGCCGTTTCGTCCCGCAAAAATCGGGTACGGTGCAGGTTCGAAAGATCTGAAGGAGATTGCGAACGTTCTACGCTTGATGGTTGGCGAAAGCACTGAGACGACTCACTCCCATGATCAAGTCGTAGTCTTGGAAACGAACTTGGACGATGTTACGGGGGAGGTTATCGGACACGCGGTCGAGAGAATCATGGCTGCAGGAGCACGAGACGTCAGCATTACTCCCGTCTTCATGAAGAAGAACAGGCCTGGCCACATGATCTCGGTGATTGCGGATGAAGGAAAGGCTGAGGAGCTTGCCAGGATTCTCATGGAAGAGACAGGTACCCTCGGGGTCCGGGAGATCCCCGTGAGACGGCATATTGCTCTCAGAACTCATCAGAAGACCATCGTTGATGTTAAAGGGAAAAGATATCCAGTATCGGTCAAAACCGCGCTGAATGATAAGGGGAAGATCGTCCGCAGGAAGATAGAGTATGAGGACAGGAAAAGACTTGCAGAAAGGGCTGGTATTAGCATACGAGAAGTAGATCGATTGGTGAAAGCCCGCAGTTCGAAGAGGTAACCCCTCTGCAAAAGGTAACTCAGCAGAAGAGAAACTTAGTGGTGGACCTTGTCCTTGGAGCCTCGCTCTCAGCGCTCTACGCAGTTTTCAGAGCGGTACCAACATTCCCCATGTTCGCAATCCCAGGAGCGAGCTTCAGGGCTGGCGATATTGTAGCACCGCTATACGGGATCATTCTCGGGCCATTGGTGGGGCCCTTGGCTGTCGCCTTTGGCACAATCATTGGATTCTTCGTCGGAGCTCCACCAGTTTTCTTGGGATTGGACTTTCTACCCGCCACCATGTGCGCTACAGTAGTAGGTCTTGCTACGCGGCGCAGGAGAAGAGAGGCCATACTTCTGAACATCGGGCTCATCCTCGCTTTCTTGTCGCTTCCCTTCGCCCCGACTCTCATACAGGTTGGGAGCTATCAAGTTCCGTACGTATGGTTGCACCTACTAGGTCTCGCCGTACTTGCCTCGCCCGTTGCAAGCCGCGCCGTCCACGCCCTATCTGATGACTGGACAGCCCAAATCGAATCAAGCTCACGCAACTACAGGGACCAGTTCCTCGCGATCCTCGTCCTCGCCTTCATAGGTACACTTGCGCAACACGTGGCTGGAGGCATAATTACCCAGGCAGTCGTGGGACTGAACTTCAATCTAGTCCCGGGAGCGGGACGTTTCGAGACGTGGCAGGCTTTCTGGACCTTTGTCTTCTGGATCTACCCAGGCGAACGGACCATTATCGCGCTGGCTGCGACCGCCATAGCAGCACCCGTGGTCATCGTGCTGAAGTTCTCGCGGCTCACTCAACACTTGCCGCGAATGAAGAAGCCCTAGCTTCGCTTCGTTCTCCCCTTTCGGGCCTTGGTTCCGAGCTCTGCACGAGGCCTTTTCGTTGACTTTGAAGAGCTCAAAGCCTCCTTCTTGACCAGTTCCGAGAACTTGTCGGCCCCGGTGGCCAGAGACGCGAGGGCCATACTGGTGGTCTTTGCAGCAACACTTCCAAAGGCAGCCGCGAGCCTGAGGCCGGAGCTGAACGCAGCCAATGCGACCTGCTCCGCGGCCTTGATCGCTTCCTGGGAAGCAGGTTCATACGGTCCCCGCGTATTTGCCGATCCTTGAGAAGCAGAGGCCCTCCTAGAATCCGGTTTTCTGGCCCTGCGAAGGGGCTTGCTCATTCGAGTCGCGAGAAGATGCTCATGATTCTATTTAAGAATGGACAGGGTCGGAGGGATTGGTTAGCATTATCCAAGTGATTCGACTTTTCCGGGCTCAAAAGGCGACTAAGACGGCGTCAAGTACCAAAGTCCGCTCCTCTCCCAAGTGCTACCGAGCGACGCTGATGCCTTCGAACCGATTCTGTCCGGACTAGCTATTCCACCGGCCATCCATTGGTTTTTAGAATGGAGTTCTTCTTGTGAGGAACGGCCGGCCGTAATCATAGATGTCCAGGCTTAGGATGCTTCATCTGACTAGGACCCTCCATAGTAGTAAGGCTAGCAGGATTGCTCCTGTTAGGAGGACAAAACGCTTTACTATCCTGATGATTCCCGGCGTTCTGTGAGGCCAGACCCAGCCGCAATATTGGCATCTGTGAATCCCGTAGTATGGTGGACCGCAGTAGTGGACAGCGTTGCACTTGGGACAGTTGGTGGTGGGAACCATACCCTACAGTATAGTATCGGGTAGATAGAGAAGAACTCTAGCACAGTGGAAGGCTTGATGAAGGAACGGAAGGGTGACGGTGCCTGAACCCTCCCATTGGAGTGGAGGAGGACTACCACCTCTTCCTAGAAGGGAGAAAGTCTGGCAAGGGCCGCTGCCTCCACTGTGCCAAAGAGACCAATTTCAAACTCTTCGACGGATACTTCCACGAAGTCGACTGGTGCTGCTCCCAGTGTTATGACGAGAAGTATGGTCCCCGGAGGAAGAAGGCTTGACCGAGAAGGTATGCCCCTACTGTAAAGGAGCTGGAGTGCAAATGCTGGCCACTAGAGCAGCAACCCCCGAAGAGAAGGGTATGATTGAGGAGAGGCATGGTGCTAGGCCTATCATCGAGCCGGTGCACTGCTGGAAGTGCAGGGGCACTGGAAAGATTACCTAACGGCGGAATCGCTGCGGAAGGGTCATCGTCCGACAGCCCGGCCAGGCCTATCTGTGAAAGCTCGGTTTCAGCATATCCTGCAGCGACCAGCCCTCAGCTCTCGGAACCAACTGGTTCTGTGTCACGTCGCTAGATTCCTTCCGAATATGTCCAGCGAGTGCTGCAGTTCTTGCAGAGCAGCTTGAACCCTGTATTCCAGCCGTCAGGGGCGCGAATCTCACCTACGATCGCCAGCTCTCCGCCACATGAACATCGTGGGCCTGTAGGCCCACTATGGCAATAGCCATAGTGGCAGAAGGAACGAAGCATCTTCACCGAGGTCGAGTCCAAGGGATTGCTTGCATACTACGAACTCGCGGCGAACCAAATCGTCAATCTAGACCAGAAGGCGCAGTCTGTTGTTAACCTGGAAGGGTTGTTGCTGGCGTTGATGGCAGTCTTCACCACGATCGTACCCTCGGCCAATCAAATCAGGTTTGCCACATGGCTCTCAATGCTCTTGATACTTGCCTCGGCAGTCTTCTCCCTCGGAGTGCTGCGCGTAAGGTGGGGGGATAAGGGTTGTCGCGCTTGCGAGAAGCCTCGACGAGGGATTGTCTCAATGGCAGGCCTGGAGAGACCACAAGCTAAAACTTCACAACGCTTCAATTACGTTGTTGGCGATGGGACTCTTCGGACTAATGGTCGTACTAACATTGGCTCTAGTCATATACTAGCCAAACACACTTTATGAGCCGCAGAGGGGCGCGCCTGAATCCCAATAAACTCCACGAGTCAACCGACGCGCTAAGAGTCTTTCGCATATGAAATCGGCCTTGGGGGTCGCTTAACAATACGAGAAAGGGCTTCCAGTTAGTATTAAGTAGCCGAGCTTCTTGTCGCGAATGCTAAACAGACGTTAAGGAGCGCAACACGCTTGCCAGTACCAAAACCTGTTTCTGACGTGGAAGCGGAGATATTCGAGTTCTTCAAAGAATCCGATCCCGTGTCCGCCTATATCGCCGGACTGAAGGAGTACTCTGGAAAGCTCTTCATCCCCTCCAGGAGAAACCTGGAAAGGTTCTCTCGGCGCGCGGACGAGCTCAGGCTCAAGGCCGAAAACGAGGCCCAGCTCAAACTTCTAGACTCACTGGCAGGAGCCTACACGCTTCTTGAGCCGCATGGGATTCCTGAAGGCATCCTCGGCGCATACTTTGGCTACATGATTAAGGAGGGGATCATCCCCTCCCACATGCGACCCCTGACCCGCTACGCTGTCAAGGCGATGCAAACAGCCATCGTAGAGAACTCTGGAAAGGACTGGCCGATAGGTCTGCGCATGTTGACACTCATCAGGTGCAACGGACTCCAAGAGATTATTCGCACGATCAAAAAGGAAACCCAGGACAAGCAGCTGAAAGAAGGGCTCGACGACCTAGCCGAGGCTACGAGAAAGTACGCTTCGATGTTCCGCGTAAAGGGGTTCAAGGAAGGATTCGAAGATGTCTACAAGATTATCAAGAAACAGGGCTGCGAGATGGGACGCAGCAAAATCTACGCACAAGCAATAAGCCGACTCTGGGACTACCCGGAAGCTCCTGAGGAACTGGAGCAGAAGGGCCTCAAGTATCTGGACCGCGAACTACCCCGCTTCCAGCGACTGACAAAACAACTAGCCACGAAATACGGAGTCCCAGCAAAGGCTGAGGAAGTATCAAAGGCCATCAAGAAGAAGCGAGCCATCAAGCTAAACGAGATCGTGCCCTTCATCAACGAGTTGCGAACGAGAGTTCTAAAGGTCGTAAACAAGACAATAGTCAAGGTCAATCCGAAGTATAACACTAAGGTCATAGAGACTCCTCCCTACCTTTCAGGCATTTTCCCTAGTGGTGGAGCGTTCTTCTACGATGCCTTCACCAACAACCCCAAGGAGATTTTCATGACCACCACAGACCCCCGTCGTGACCCATCCGTCACGCCCGGAGAAATCCTCAACCTTCTAATCCATGAGGAATACGGGCATTGTGTCCACGCTTCCAACTCAACTGAGGCCTACGGTGCCAAGCCAACCCTCATCGACATGTTATGGTCGCCGCTGGGATGTATCTCGGAAGGAATATCCTTCCAGAGAGAGCTTGAGTTCCAGAAGGTGATGGAGAAGCTCCAGAACGGTAAGGGATTGGACAAGGACGAGAAGGCTCTCATTCAGTTCTTCGAGAAACACGGGGGATTGAAGACCTGGGCGGAGGAATACGAGTTCTATACTTGGATGTGGCGGATAGTGAGGTTCCTCCGAATCATTGGTGATGTTCGAATCAACACGGGCAAGCAGAGCCTCGCTGACTTCATAGACTGGGCCAACAAGAAGACCGGGCTTGCCAAGAGCACAGCCTACTACCAGCTCTTCCCCGCTCACCAGGGGTTAGGACCCGGATACGCGTCGACCTATGCCATCATCGGTGAGAGAATAAGGGAGATCCAGAACAAGGCCATCCGCAACGGCAAGAAACTTATCGACCTCAACACCTACGCCTGCTCCATGGGATTTCCTGCAAGAACCGTTTTCGAAGAGCGGCTACTAGCCTTCGCAAACAGCTAGCAAGAGCAAACCGCCCAGAGTGGGCGAAGAGTCCTTTCCTAGGACCCTAGGACCCTGGTCTGGATTGTTGGCCGAACTCCCCTAGCGCGTAGGCGAGACAACACAAAGTTGAACAGTTCCGGGTCCTGAGCAATCTTCTCAGGCGGAACTACTCCCTTCCAGCGCAACCTCTTCTGCCCCAGCAAGAGAGCGACAGAAGTGCAAGGATATGCAGTGGTTCTGGCCATCGCGGATACTCTATTCTTCCTGTCGAACCGGTCCAACATCTGATACCTCACAAGAACCCTTCTTCCGCCGGAAATCCCTTCCACGTCCACTCGAAAGGCGAGAAAATCCTCGGGAGTTCCCACGCTGAAGGAGGACTTGAGAAGCTCGATGCTCAGTCGTCGAGGCTCGACCAGCGAGCCGTCAACTTCTACTTTCCGGCGATCAAAGTAGCCCAGCGCTCTCAGAGTGTTCATGATCTCAGCATGACCAGGGTACCGAAGAGTCAGTTCGTGCATGTTGTGGACTTTAGGAAGGCTTCTGGGAAGGGTCCCCAGACCATCGGTGAGAAAATACTCCAACTTTCCGACGCTAGGGAACGCGAGAAAACCCCGCCCTGAAAGCGGTTCGACAGTCTTTCGATGACCATTCTCGATCACTCTCACCAGCCGGGTATACTCGTTAATCACGTCCTCTAGGGAGAATACGACTCGATAGTTCAAAGGTGGCACGGGTTTCTGGGGGAGACCGCCCACGTATATCCGAACTCTAGTCACCTTCTCCAGTCTTCGGGAAGCATCGCCGACGCACATGTTGGTGAAGCCAGGGGCAACGCCGCACTGTGGAACAAGGGTGCAATTGCTGTCCAAGGCTCTGCGGTGAAGCTTGAATGGGTCTCTCGGAGTGTAGGAAATGTCCACGATGTCGCGTCCCAGTCCCACCGTCTCTTGCAGTAACTCAAAGCCGAGCCTACCCGGAAGTGCGCCGCAGACCAGATCAGCCTCATTTACCAGGTGCGTCAAAGCGTTTCTCTGACCGAGGTCGGCTCTCACCGTCTCAACTTTCGGCCACTTCTTGACACGGGCAAGGCTTTCCGAACTAGCGTCTGTGGCTACAACGGAGTCAACATCCTTCGAGGCTGCTAGGTCGCGCACGATCTCGGAGCCCACTTTCCCACAGCCGACCACTAAGATTTTCATTCTTGGATCTCGATGGGGCGAGTTGACTGCTTCTTAAGCTAACGAAAAAGTCCAACTCTAGGATAGAGGACATGCAACGGAACACTCCAATCTGGAGTTGTGAGGGACCCTGAGTGTTAGGCGAAAATGGCTTTCAGACTATCAACAGCTACCCGCGGAAAGAGTGAGGCGAACTCCCTCTTCCTGAGGAACCGGGAAATTATCTGTCCCTGAAAGTCCATGTCTGCAAATTCCTCAATTTCGTCCACATGGTCCTTCATCGCAGCAAAGATCCGATTGAGTGTCTCGTCAGAAAGCCCTGCGAAGATCTTGCGGGCCAGCCGCATTCTGCGGAGGTCGGAGCCGAACATCTTTCTCCACTCCACATCGTATTCCCTTAGGAACTCCGTCCCGTCTCCATTTCTTGATGACGCGAACCTTGCCGCGGCTCTCCCAGCCAGCATTCCACAATATCCACCGATTACAATTCCGCCACCGGTAGTCTGCTTCACCTGACCAGCGGCGTCGCCTACAACTATGAAATTCGGGGACCAGCACCTACGTATTGGACCAGAGACCAAGACAGACCCTGACTTAGCAGCCTCAGTCGTAGCCTTGGGCCAGTTCTCCTGGACAAGCTCATCCAGCAGTTTCTTGACATTTCCCTTTCTGGAAGCCAGTCCAACCCGAACGCTACGGTCCCCAGTTGGTATGCTCCAGGCAAAGAATCCGGGAGCCTTTTGGCTTCCGAAGAACAATTCCACAAGATCGTCCTGAAGTTGAGTGTTCACCAATTCGTACTGCAACCCTGGCATCAGTTGCGACCAGTCGGGAGTCTCCAACCCTGCCTGTTCAGGCAAACGGCTACCAGCACCGCTTGCATCAACTACGACCCTGCAGGTCAGGTTCTCTCCGTTCTGGAGACCGATCCCAGCGTTACCGTCCTCGTAACGTTCGAATTTGGACGCCCTGGCCTGGGTCCGGAGTTCCACCCCACTGGCGATCGCTTGCTTTGCAAGGAACTGGTCGAGCTTCATTCTGTTCAGTATGAGGGCGACGGGCTCCTGCTTCCGAACCTCCACTGGCTCACCGTCTGGTGGGTGAAATCGGGCCCCTCGTATGAGCCTCTGGCTGAAACTCTGATGGGGTTCGAGGCCGAGGAGCTTCAGCCCGTTTAGGCTGACGACTCCTGAGCAGTGGCTGGGGACGCCTACTTGGGAATGTTCCTCAACAAGCAGTACTTTGGATCCTTGGCGTGTAGCTTCGAAGGCGGCTTTGCTGCCTGCTACTCCTGCACCTACAACGATGACATCGTAATTAGGTGCGAAAACTCCCCACCTAGAGGAATACTATCCCTCAAACTCGATGCGAAGGGTCAGACCCTTCAACTCACGAGCCAGCTTCTTCACAACCTCAAAATCCACGGGGCTACGCCACGGCTTACGACCCGTCAGAATAACTTTGGTCTCCCTGCTACCGTCTGGCAACCAAATCGTGTTAATGGTCAGAATGGCGAAGGGTGAGAACAGTTCCTCGAGAAAATCCCTCTCGTCGCCCCCAAAGCTGAGAATCCTAACCCTTTTCCCGACGCGGTCGCCGAGGGTCTTGGCCAGCCTAGCTCCGGAGGAGAGAAAGGCGTCCATACCCTTCCTGTCCACCATAAGAGCCATGATGTCGCCAGCTTCAACCGCCTTGTGAAAGGTCACGTCCTGCAGAGGAGGATTCTCTTTCTCAAGCTCGGTAATGGTGCGGATCACCTTAACATCAAGGTCGGTGATCTTACCGGTCTTCAACTTCTCTTCGCAACGAGAACATAAGATTCCGCTCTTGACGCAGAAGTTGTCAAGTATCGTCTTCACCATTGAGTATCACGCTCATTTCTTGCGGGTCGGTCCAAACCAGCGCTTCTTCTTCATCCAGGGCGTAATCCACGAAACCCGGTCTTCTTCGTCCCAGTTCGGCCGACAAGGCCGCAAAGGCTTTCCGCTTCATAAAACCATTACGGTGAAACGGGCTGCGAAAACAGCCAAATAGTATCCGCGCTCGCTGTCCCATGTTCCTAGGGTAATGCCATGAAGCTCTTCGAGTACGAAGCCAAGTCTCTCGCCCAAAACCTCGGCATAACCACCCCGAAAGGAGGGGTCGCCACTACCCCCGAAGAAGCCAGAGACCTCCACAAGCGCCTGGGAGGAGAAGTCGTCATCAAGGCTCAGGTCCTCGTCGCGGGACGGGCAAAGGCCGGAGGCATCAAGTTCGCCTCCAAGCCCGAAGAGACACGCGATAGGGCCAGTGAGGTTCTGGGTCTCACCATCAAGGGCGAGAAGGTCAAGAAGGTGCTCGTAGAGCAGAAACTCTCCGCGAAGAAGGAACTCTTCCTAAGCATCGTCCAAGACCGGGCGAACAAATGCCAAACTGTCTTAGCCTCGGAGCAGGGGGGGATCGACATAGAACAGGTCGCGAAGGAACATCCAGAGAAGGTGGTCCGTCACAGACTAGACCCTGTCTATGGGATGCGAGGCTTTGACGCTCGAGACGTGGCCCTTAAGCTCGGATACCGGGGTCCTCAACTGCTCGCTGTCTCGGACCTTCTATCCAACCTCTACAGGCTT
>CAYIBO010000016.1:0-3893 GCA_964361545.1 uncultured Candidatus Bathyarchaeia archaeon | reverse complement strand
GGAAATTCATCACCGCAGACTTGAGAGTAATAGTTGACGACAGCAGCCTCTTCCGCCATCCGGAGTTCCAGGAACGATCTAGGGAAGTAAGCGGCGAAGTAACTCCTCTGGAGTCGAAGGCCCGGGAGAGAGGACTAGCCTTCGTGGAGCTAGACGGTGATATTGGGATAATCGGGAACGGCGCGGGGCTCGTCATGGCCACCATCGACTTGGTCAAACACTACGGCGGGAACCCGGCAAACTTCTGCGACGTGGGAGGAGGAGCGAACGCAGAGCATGTCGCGGAAGCGCTAGAGGTGGTTCAAACTTCCGAAAAGGTCAGAGCCGTTTTCATCAACATTCTCGCCGGCATCACAAGGTGCGACGAGGTAGCTAGGGGAATCGTGGAAGTGAAGAAAGTGGTGGGGTTGAAGAAGCCCCTCGTAATCAGAATGGTGGGCACCAACCAGGAGGAAGGACGAGAAATTCTACGATTAGCAGGAATAAACGCTTACGACAAGATGGAAGAAGCCGCAAGGCAAGTTGTTCTCAAGGGAGCTGCCTAAATGGCAATTCTGGTTGGACGGCACACCAAGGTCATAGTTCAGGGAATCACTGGTAATCAGGGGTCCTTCCACACCCGGCTGATGTCCGAGTACGGCACGAAGATAGTTGCTGGTGTTACCCCCGGAAAGGGAGGCACGCAAGTCAATGGCATACAGGTCTTCGACACCGTAGCCTCGGCGATGGAGACAAATGACGCGAATTCCTCGGTGATCTTTGTGCCTGCGCCGTTTGCCAAGGAAGCGGCCATGGAGTCCTTCGATGCCGGATTAAGCGCGGTGGTGGTTATCACTGAAGGAATTCCAGCGAGGGATGCGATGATCATGATGGCATACGCTAAAGAACACGGAGCAACAATAGTCGGGCCGAACACTCCTGGAATCATTACCCCAGGCGAGACGAAGCTCGGAATTATGCCGGGCAGCGCGTTCTCCCCAGGGAAAGTCGGGCTTGCCTCGCGAAGCGGTACTCTCACCTACGAGATCGCGGCCTCTCTAACCCACGCAGGCATTGGTCAATCAACCTGTCTCGGTATCGGCGGGGACCCCATCACCGGGCTGAACTTCGTCGATATTCTGAAACTTTTCCGGGACGACCCGCTCACGGATTCGGTGGTGCTGATAGGGGAGATAGGCGGCTCTGCAGAGGAGGACGCGGCCAGATACATCAAGGAAACTAGCTATCCAAAACCCGTGGTCGCCTACGTGGCGGGTCGAGCTGCTCCAGCTGGCAAACGGATGGGTCACGCAGGGGCCATAATCACCGGGTCGGAGGGAACCGCTGCGGCTAAGATTGAGAAGTTGACTGAGGCGGGTGTCCGGGTTGCCGAGGTCCCCTCAGACCTCGTCAGGCTGCTAGCAGAGCAGGCCCCGCAGCTTCACCACTAGTTTTTGAGACTGAGCCTACTTAGCCCCTAGTTCCCGCTTCTTCCAGCGGAGGTTATCGCCCCGGCATCGACGGCACCTGTAAGCGTTGGGAGAGTTTCTGGACCTACAAGTCCGGCATATCTTGTAGAACAACCTGTGGCGTTGTGCGAGCTGCTTCTTCATCACATCAGTAATCGGCATGTCAGACCCAACTCACCGGAGACTCTTTGACCCCAATATATTGCTGACGTTATACCAGAACCGTGCCTTCGCTTGAGAGCTTAACACTGGTTGCCGACTCGGGTCTTGTCTAACAAGCCTGCGAGTTGGCTCGAGAGGTCTTCAAGTTGTTCGACCGACAACTGGTACACCCTCGCGTCCGGCAGAGTCATCGCGCTGACTGCCTCTTTGGCCCTGTTCTTACCTATCTTGAGTTTCAAGTAGTGTGTCAGGGCCCCTTTTAGTAGTCGCCTTCTTTGAACGAAGATTCCTCGAACCAAGTCCTCGAAGACTTCCTCGTCCACGTTGGTTCGCGGGGTTCTTGGAGCGAAGCTGAGCAAAATCGAGTCGACCTTAGGTCTTGGTTCGAACGCGGTCCGGGGAATAGGCAAGAGTGGCTTGATCTGGAGTTTCCTTTGGGCTGTCACTGACAGTCGTCCATAGTCTGGCGTTCCGGGCTGGGCGAGGAGCCTCTCCCCAAATTCCTTCTGGAAGACCATATGGGCGGTCTCAAGTTTTGATGAGAGCAACAGAAGAACCAGCTTTGACGAGATGTTGTAGGGAGGTGTCCCTACTATCTTGTTGAATGGGGGGAGAGAGGTCTTCAGCACGTCTCCCTCAACTACCTGAACCGAAGAGTGTTCCGGGAACCTGCTCCTCAGGTATGATGCTAGGCGTCTGTCCTTCTCGACCGCGATTACTCGTCCGGCTACTCTCTGAAGATGCTCCGTGAGGGTTCCATATCCTGCTCCGGGCTCTAGAACAACGTCGTTGCGGCTGAGCCCTGCAAATGAGACTATTCGTGATGCTACGTCAGGGTCTCTGAGGAAGTTCTGTCCTAGTCGTTTAGATGGTCGGTGGAACTTGACTGGGTCCACAACATTATACTGTCCTAGTGAATAGTCTGTACTTGGACTCGGCGCTCAGCTCTTCCAGTACGCGTTTCGACAGAATCCTGGGAACGTCCGTAAGACCCGTTCTGTCTTGTATGTCCTTGTAGCTGGCGAAAAGTGCCTTCTCCCTGAGGTTGACAATCGTCCACATAGACTTCTTTCCGATACCGGGGAGAAGCTCTACGGAGTGCATCCGGGGGGTGACTGGTTGCGAATTGTTGAAGAAATCCACGAAACGCTTCTCCTGTGCCTTCACCAGTTCTTCCACCAGTGGAACTATCTCTGCCTTGGCGTTGGCAGTAAGCTGGTCGTAGTTGATTCTGCTGATGATCCTGTCAACCTTCTCCCGTCTTTCGCGTCCGATGTAGATTCGTTCGTGGACCACTACGGTCGCGCCCACTTTGAGCTCCGCCTCCAGCAGCGTGAAGTATTGCCCGCCCATGATCTGGACGGTGGGAACCGCTAGATGCCTAGACTTCTCAGAACTCCGACCGTACGGAAGATAGTCTAGCACGTAAGCGTGCTCTTCATACACGTGTCTTCTCTGTATGTAGTCGTCTTCGTGTATTGCCAAGAGTGACTCTCCGTCGGTTCTCCTCTAGAAGGTTGGCTCAGAAAGAACCGAGTGCTGGCAGAACCAGTGGCCAGAACTGTGGAGAGCCATTTTCGCTCATACTGAACACTAGGGTATCTGCTTAATTCGATTTCGGTCCCGGGATTTCCGGGTCAGAGGTAGCGCTTCATTATCTCCAGAATACCATTCAACTGCTCGGTGCTCACGAACCTGCCCTTAATGGTCAGAACAGCCCTCAACTCTTCCACAGTCTGCGGAAGACAGTTCACAATCTGAATCGCATCATTCCGGTCAAGCTGGAGCTTGGAGCACAGGTCATCAGTCAGTTTCGCAGCCTTGTCAGAAGGCAGCTTGGAAAACTTCCGAGCATACTCTAGCGTCCTACGCTGGAACTCTCCCAGCTCGTCCTCCTTGACTTTCTCAAGAATGGCCTTTGCCTCGGGGTTGGTGATGGTCTTCCCCTCTAGGATCTTCCGAGCCATTACTTCGATGCCTCAACAGGTTCAATATGCTCAGGTCGTGCGATTATCGACCGTGGACTCTTGCCACTCGCAACCTCAATCACATAGCTGCGCCCCCGCTTCTCCGCCACTATCCCCACGCGGCCATGGTATCTGCGGTGTGGCATGCCTTTGTGGACAGCAGGGTTTACCGATATCCTCACCATCTGACCGGGACTATACGCGATGAGAAGCCTGCCCAAGGCTATCTTTCCCCTATCCCGAGGGTGCCTGCGGAAGATTGACCTGGTCTTGGTACGATAGCCCTTGGAACGCTTCAAGCTCTAGCCCCGTTGAA
>CAYIBO010000015.1:0-18325 GCA_964361545.1 uncultured Candidatus Bathyarchaeia archaeon | reverse complement strand
CTGGAAACCTGCACTAGCTGGGGTTTTGTCAAGGCCTCAATGGTTAGCTTTGCGAACTCTGGGAGGTCTGATGGGATCCTCGAAGTCACCAAGTTACCGTCCCTCACTGCGGGTTTGTCAACGTAGTGCGCTCCCGCGTTGACCATGTCGTCCCGTATTGCTGCGACACAGGTCACTGTTCTGCCTTTCACTATGCCCGCGGAGGCCAGCACCTGTCCGGCGTGGCATATCGCCGCGATGACCTTACCCTGACGGTCGAAATCTCTCACAAAATCCAGCAGTTTGCTGTTGAGCCTCAGCCTCTCCGGAGACTTCCCGCCTGGTATCATTAGAATGTCAAAGTCTCTTGCGTTCACCTGGTCAATGGTGGCTTGGGGTGTGATAGGATAGCCTCTCTTTCCCTTAATCTGGTCCTTGGTCAAGCCGATGACTACAGTCTCGATCCCTTCCTCCTGAAGCCTGTACATGGGGTGGAAGAGCTCTAGGTCTTCAAACTCGTCAGCAGCGATGATCGCTGCCTTCTTTCCCTTCAAGCCAGCAGCCAAGATTGACCATTCTCGAGTGTCCCTCTCTTCCAGAAAAGACTATCTGAAATCCTGTTCGAGGTTCCGAGGCATTTATAGACAGCGAGAAGCCCTGTGATTGTTGCGTGGAGGAGAACTGAGGATGGCTGACGACGTGAAACACATGGCAGATCTCCTCAAGTCAGGAGCTACAATGCTCTCTGACATTTGCCCAGAGTGCGGATCCCCCCTTTTCAGGATCAAAGGCGAGGTGTTCTGTGCAAAGTGCAACAAGCCAGTCGTTTATGCCAAGGCAACAGGACCCCAGGCCACAGTCTCTCCCAGCCATCTCTTAGAATCCCTTGAACAGACGATCATGGCCAAGCTCACCGAGGCGAACGAGTTCTTGAAGGGTGAGAAGGAGCCGGAGAAACAGGCCGCCTACAGCAACCTGGTCTTTGGCTGGCTTTCTACTCTAGAAAAACTCCGCGCGGTTAAGGATTCTTTCAAGAAGTAAGAACTCCGACAAGGTTCTCTGGGTCCAGGACCCGTCCATCCGAGAGATTCGTTAGCTCAATCTTCCTTCTCCGCCGTCTCGCCAATATTATGGGTGCTCCAGCTTGCTGGGATAATCCCAGTAACTCTCTCTTACGGTCTACGCCCATCCAGGACCGTCCGGCCTTGCACTCTATGAGGACCGGCTTTCCATCTCTAATGCAAACCAAGTCGATGGGCTTCGACTGTGCCGCTCGAATAACTAGAAACCCTTGCTTTTGGAAGAGATTTCGGATCCTGTACTCGAGCCGTCTTCCGGCCTCGTAGTTGGACAAACCGTTCCAGCAAGAACTCGAACGTTCGGCCTTAAAGAAACGTTACCATCACGAAAGTATTCGACTGATTCCCGCTGGCTAACTGCGTTCGGGTTCCCGTCGATGAGTTATCAAGAACAAGAGGACAACTACGGCCAATAGAGCCAGGGTTGCTGAGAAGGCAAGTTGGTCGCTGGATATGCTAGTGAAACCGGCGATTGGAAGTAGGCCGACGGAAAGTCCCAAGGCCACAAGGGCAAGTTTACTCTGGCCCGTGAGCTGGTTTCTAAGCCACCCTCGAAGACGAACACGCAAGACCTGCGACAATTCGTCTTCCCTCGCCTTTAGTTGTGAGTAGTCTCTGTTGAACGTGAGGGTCACAAAGGACGCTTCCATAAACATCAGCACCATTGTAAACTCGACTAGCAAGACTGCTGTGTCGGGCGGACTTGTCTTGAGAATGCTGATTGCCGCTTTTCCCCAGACCAGTAATGTCAGAAGGCTCAGAGACGCGACAGTGGCTAGCGTCCTCTTTCCCAGCAACATCCCTGCTAGCCCCACAAGAGTAACAACGACGGTGAAGAGGATGTTCTGGTCGAGAAGAGCCAAAGGCGGGACTGCCAGCATCACCAACGGGGAGAGGAACACGTGTTGAACTTTGACGATCATAACCCCTGTTCTAAGAGGCCGATTCAGGCGTGTAGTGGCGGCCGTAGCCGTTTCGCCTCCTGTAGCTTTCTAGACAGAGGGACACCTGCGGGCCACTGGATGAGGGTGCACATTCTCTCTATCGAGAGCAGCACGTTGGCCCGTTCTAGCTGTGTGATTTTGAAAGCGAGCCTTTCCGCCTCTGACCGAAACGTTGCCGGTTCCTCAGGCAGTGGCGACAGAACAACAACGCTGTATCCTGCAATAACCAGCTGCCTGATTCCTTCAGTTATATCCGGCTCCAGTAGCGGGGATATTATGACCAGCTGAGCCCGGGCCGGCAGCATCATCCTCGCCAGCAGTGTGATCACGTAGCTTGTTGAGATGAGGGCTCTTCCCGGTTTTGCAGTTGCCAGCATGTAGAGAATTCTCCGCTCCTGTCTCTTCCCAAACCCGGGCGGAACTATCCCTCTCTCCTCGCCCTGGAGAATCAAGCCCACCCTGTTCCCCTGTCGTAGCAGAAGGCTACTCACGGACGCGGCGGCTCTCACACTCCTCTCAAACAGTTCCTTCTCCGAGGACTCGAAGAACGCAACATCCGTGTCCAGGACGAGCATGACATCTGTAACTCTCTCGGCCTCGGTCTCGTTGACGATCAGCCGGTTTGTTCGTGCTGAGGCTTTCCAGTTGATCCTCTTCAAATCGTCCCCCGGCGTATATCCCCGGAGGCTGTAGAACTCAGACCCCGAACCGCTAGTCCTGGCTGGAATGGTCCCTGGCCAGGGTCCCACGTGTCTCGGCCGGAGCTCTGTCCCTCTCACCTTCTCGGGCCTGGGCATCACTGCCAGAACTTCCGGTTCCAGCCTCCTTTCCACAAGGTATAGTCCGAAAGAATCTCTGACTCGGACCGTCAGCGGGCCGACCCTGTGGTGGCCTCTTCCTGGGTTTGGGAATTCCAGAGAGAGTTCCATCTTTTCCCCAGGACGCAGGGAACTGTGTACTCTGTTCAATCCCTTATGAGGCGCGAGCTTCTCCGCTAACGCCTCGTGGACCTCCACATTGTCAAGGGGCTGATCTCCCTTGTTCCGGACCCAGGCCTCCACCCGTATGTCCTCTTCTCCGAAACTCTCAGACGGGATGATTCTTCTCTCTAGTTCGAGGTCGACTTTCTCCGGGAAGCCAAAGGCGTTGGTGAGGAAGAACAGTGACGCTATCGGTAGAACTAGAACAGCCAGCTGCCAGTCCTGAAACAATAGGGAAAGAATCAACAGTATCGAGGCGAGTGTGAAGTAGCTCCCGGCCTTCTTGGTGAACAAGTCCCTGTTGCCGTTATTGCTTGACCCTTGGAACCGGGACCGACTTCAAAACCTCATCCACAACCTGGCGCGGGTCTGTTCCCTTCACCCATGATTCCGCCTTCATAATCATCCTGTGCACCAGCGCGGGCGCTGTCACCTCCTTCACGTCATCAGGAATCACATAGTCTCGTCCATGAAACACAGCCCTGGCCCGAGCTAGCTTGAAAATGGCCAGTGATCCCCGCGGGCTGGCGCCTATCTCCACCTGCCGCTGTCCTCTCGTGGCTTGAACAATATCCGCCACGTATCCCAGCACGTCATCGTCAACATGAATCTCCTCCACAGTCCTCTGCAGGTTGAGAATTGTCTTCGTGTCCACCGCCGGCTCCAGGAAAACCTCCTCCCTGGCCCGCAACATACGCCGCTTCATTATCTCAACCTCCTCCGCCCTGTTGGGATAGCCAAGACCCAGCTTGACTAGAAACCTGTCCAGCTGCGCCTCGGGCAACGGGTAGACCCCTTCGAACTCTATCGGGTTCTGCGTCGCCATCACGATGAACGGGTCTTGGATGGGATGCGTCTTGCCGTCCAGTGTCGCCTGGCGTTCCTGCATAGCCTCTAGCAACGCCGCCTGGGTTTTGGGCGGGGCCCTGTTGATCTCGTCTGCCAGCAGAATATTCGTGAAAACTGGACCTCTGCGCAGGTCGAACTCTCCAGTCTTCACGTTGTAGATGTAGGTCCCGGTAATGTCCGCTGGCAGAAGGTCAGGCGTGAACTGTATGCGGGAGAACTGGCAGCCCATGCTCATGGCGAAGCTCCGGGCCAGAAGCGTCTTCGCCAGCCCGGGATAATCCTCGAACAAAATATGCGAGTTGGCCAGAACTGCCAGCATAACCTTCTCCAGAACAGCCTCCTTTCCCACAATGACCTTCCTGACCTGGTTTACCACCTGCTGGCATACCTGTCTGGCTTCTTCCACCTTCACAGCTTCCACGCCTCGACCAGCGCGACGGCATCTTCCAGCATCTTGACCCGCGCCGGCCCCCTCGCCGGGGGTGGGCTATATAGAAGCCTGTAGAGCGAATCATTCCTCAACAACCCGGTGCCGAGACCTGGGTTCTCCAGCAACTCCCGGACCCGTCCCGGCTCCATGCCCGTCTCAAGGCTGACCCTCTCGACGAGAACCTCCCGCACCCGTACAAGCAGAACATTCTCAAAATACCCCGGGCTGGCCCTTGACCCAACCTCTATCTGCCTGCTCAATTGCTGAATCTCTCGAGCCAGTTTTCTAGACGGAGGATTCTTCACACGCACCTCCATCGGAACCGTTGCCCTGTAGGAGAGGTCGCTGACCAGAATCAGGACGAAGAGAATTAGTGGGCCTACGAGAAAGTAGAGCGGGGGAGTGAAGTCTCCTGGGAAGAAGCTCCTCGCAAAGAGGAAGGTCACGTAGTAGACGGCGGAGGCTAGCAGAACCAGTTTCAGGGTGCTCTTTTTCAATTCTGAACGCTGACGGTGGCCCTCAGCTCTTCACCGATCTCCAGCAAGCACCTCTGAGCCTCTTCACTGTCCTGCTCGGTTATCTGGTGTAGGCTGTAACGGGCCTCTTCGAAGAGGCGTGTCAGGTCCCGTATACTTGGACCTTCCAGCGTAAACATGTGTCGTATGCCTGTTTCCAGTTCCCGGGCTGTCTGGTCAACGCTCACATGTGCGCCCAAGCTTGCGGCGGCTCTGATCATTCTCTCGTAACAGGCCATGATCCTGGCTCGGGGGTCGGGGATCTCCTCCATCTCCAAGACCCGTAGCGCGTCCTCCACTGCCACTGCCCCCTCTTCCCGGACCCGGGCCGGGAGGAACCTACCGGCGCGGGTCTCGTCCAGTGACACTTTGATGCTTCTAGCGATGATTACTGTGCTAACCAGTAACAAGCCCAGGAAGGCTGTGGCGAACCAGGGAGACCCAACAAGGTCAGCTAGGGCGAGAACCGGACCTGACAGCCCGGCCAGTGAGGGCAATTTCGGGTTCGGGCCGTTATCCACAATGTTTGTGATTGTCCCTGGCAACGTCTGTGTAGAGTTGGTGGGTTCGCAGAATATTCCTCCGCACCTCCAGAAGAGGACACCCAGTGCGAGGCCCCAGAAGGTTATCCAGACAACGAGCCTGATGGTGTTCGACTGCTTCCTTTGCATCCGTTTCCGGGCGGCGATGCCAAAGCCGAGCACATCCGACAGGAGCTTCCAGTTGATGGCTAGGAAGATAATCATCACCACCATGGCTCCCAAGGCTACGACTGGAAGCAGGTAGACTATGTAGACGAGCCAGTAGGAGTTGGACAGTATACTGGTTCCGCCTGTTCCGCTGCGGGCCAGGCTGCCCAGTATCCACGCCAGCAATAATAGAGCGGCCAGGTAGGGAAGTACCTGTCTTGTTCTCAAAACCGCGGGGCTTCCCGGTAGTCAATCCCCTGCTCAGAATTTATACTTGTCCAGGAAGCCATATTCCCATTCCCAAACAGGCGGATAAGATGGCAGGATGAAGGGTTTGGGCGAGAAGGAGAACCTTCGGCTGATAGAGCAGCTGCACCGGGGGGAGAGCTATTCCCAGAACCTGTTGAACTCTGGATTGCTGACCGACGATACTGAGTGGTGGGCTGCAGGACCAGCTGACATACTACCTTGGGCTGGCATGTTCAGAGGCCGCGAAGCCATCGCGCGATGGTTCAAGGTTCTCAACGATACTATGGAGTATGACCAGTTTGAGCCTTTTGAGCAGATCGCCCAGAGAGACACGGTGATAGTGCTCTATCACGCTCACGGCAGGGCAAAGTCCACTGGTCAGGCTTTCAAGAGCGACATTGTCCGAATCTGCACGATGAAAGATGGAAAGATTGTCAAGGTCCGGAATTACTATGATACGGCTTCCTACGTGGCAGCGCTTCGCGGTACGTGAACAGTTCTAGTCCTTGACAGCCTCGAGGATGCTGGCTACGTTCCACAGCTTCACCCTAGTATAGGGGGGCATGTTGGGGTCCTGGGAAATCTCTTCCAGTATGGAGATGGCGTTGGCAGCTCGAACGCCTAGACTATTGACCGGGGCTTGTAAAGCGTCCATGGCGCCTTTGGCCGCGCGGCGGATGTTCCGAGGGGTCGTGTTATCGTTGGAGACTTCGTTGAGGACGCCAAGGGCTTGCTTGATACGGGATTCGTATTCCTCCTTCCGTTTCGCCTTCTGCAAGCCAAACCACCATGGTAGATGATGGGCTCCTCTCACGGTCTAAACGCAAACTAGCCCAGAAATGGAGCAGGACCCTCGTCATTAAAAGATTTCCGCATGAGGAACCCATTCGTGCTAGTGGGCAGACTTCACCGGCTCGTGTCTTGCGTGTATTCCTTGGCAGCAGTTTTGGCATTGGCCGCAGACGGTGCAGAAGTGGTCCAGGGAGAATATCTCCCGCTGGCAGCTGGGACACTTCCTCCACAACCCAGCAGCACTCTTACGAGACAATGCCGACAGGACCCGTCGTGGCTGGTGAGAATATGAATATTCTCACTGTTGTGCGGGTCCCGTGCGGCCAGTTCCGTCTTGGACAGAAACCTTGGGTAGGAAGAAGGACCATTTCTTGTTCTTGAACATTGGAACTACGTTGTAGACTAGGGTGAAGGCGTAGGACAGTAGAAGGTAGAGGCCCACGAAGACTAGAGCATCGTAGAGGAAGAAGTATCCTGAGAACCCGGCTTGACACTGCACACGCGGATCATACAACTGACTGTTCTGCTGGCAGTTTGGAACTGGTGTCCAGCGCCAGGGAAACGGATACCCATAGCTGGCGAAGTACAATGTAGAACTACGGTCCACAATAATGAAAGGGACCAGGCCCGTAAGGAGAGTCAACGCAACGCCTATGATGATGGGCCTAAGCAGGACCCACCGGTTGACAGTGGTTCCTCTTCTCAACACGACTCTGATCCCGTTGTAGACGAGAATGGACACGTAGGTTACTAGAAGGAAGAGAATGGTGTACAGCAGGGTCCACCATAGGAACTGGTCCCTCCACACCAGTATGCCCGTGCCAGGGTATGCGAGGCCTGTGACCAGAGCGGCCAGGACCCCGACGGGTATGGGACTGAGGAGAACTAGGGTCCGTTTCATTTGGCGCTAGAGACTGTTTGTTCTCGTCTGAAATAAGCATCGCTCATTCTCCCATCTCATTTTCCGTCTCCTCTGCAGACTATGACCATCCGGGTCCCCTCCCTGGGAACCATGAGGGGAGTGCCTAGGGTGCGCGGTCACTGTGAGGTCTGCGACCTTCCCTTCCGGACCCGGAGGGAGATTGAAGACCAGCTGGACAGGGGCATGGACAGCGATGAAATCTACACGTGGATACAGGACCGGTTCAACTTCGAGGTCTCCCACGACTCAGTAGCCGGCCACAAGAACCACATCTTTCTCGCCGACCTATACCCCTTCATGCACCTCAAACGTCCCAAACCGGACCCGGCCAAACTCCAGGAAATACGCGAGAAGCTTCGACTGGCTGCAAGAGAACGGGATCATATGCAGTTTACAACAGAAGACGATGCGCAAGTGTAAAGGCTAGGCGACTGCCCCCGTCCGGTACAGTTTCTAAGGGTAGTGTTCTAGGATCATAACCGGTGCTTACGTGGTTCGCAGTTCTTCCAGTTCCAGCCCGGGAGACTTCGCCCGCCTCAGCTCCACGTTGACAGCTGAAACCAACAGGCGAACAAGCTCATCGGGCTGCACACGCCTAACGCCCCTCCAGTGGTGAAGCAATAGCTCCAGCCTTTCCTGCTGGAAGAGCATTCTGGCAATGTACCGGTCTCCCCTAACGCTGTGCCTCTTTCCACCCTCGACAACGTAGTGAATGTTGACCGCAACATCCAAGGCTGGAAGGGCGCCGTGATTCTGGATTTTCCTGAGAACCCTCTCCTCCTCATCCGCGTCGAGAGTGTCGAAGACCTTTCCGTTGCCAATGCCGACCTTGAAGGTGGCTTTGCCGTTGAGGTAGCCGCTGTGGTCTGCCAAGGATAATTCCATCTGTTTCGACGACCGGCCAATCACCCTCAGGGCACGAATCATCGCTCGTTGCAGGATAACAGTGTTGGCATCAGACCGGAGGCTGGCCCAGGCGTGGAGGACACCCGGAAACTTTTCCAAGCTTCCCAGCGAAAGGTCATCTTCTACTGTCAGGGTCAAGGTTGTGAGAGGGGGACGGGTCAGGTCTTCCCTTATGAGAACTTTTAGGGGTCCGGAAAGGTTGCGGTAATTGCTCGGCTGGCGGACCTGGGCGTATTCTCAAGATCCTGAAGCTGCCAGATGTTGACGTCAGTGTCTACCGCGGGGAAAGATTCGACAGGACCTGGTTCAAGAAGCATGTTCTCGCCCTTGACCTCCCCAGGGTACTTCAGAAGGCACGCTACCTGCCCTGGGAAGTCCGGACAGGCGACAAAGAGCTTCGGGATTTGGTGGGGCCCTCGCTCGGACCCGTAGAAGTGTCCAGGTTTCGCTGGCGGACCATGACGGCTATTTTGAAGCAAGGGCCACGTTCAAAGTGGGCATCGGCAACCAGACCGTGTTCGACCTGCTCGACGGGAGGGAGGAGGACCGGGTCCTGCGGAGGATCAAGGAACAGGATCCCTTCCCTGTTCTGGACCTGGCCCTCAACATACACTACACCGTTGAGGATAGAAAACGCCACAGTGCACGTGGGGACGGTTACATCGTAAGATTCTCTTTCCAACCCGGAAACCTTGAACTGCTAATCCACCATTTGAGAGGACTCAAGCGTACAGCGCCTGATGAGCTGGTACGGTTGCTTGTCGAGATGGTTAACCCGCAGCTCGGACGCAAGGGACGTTCAGAACTCAGGCTTTCAAGCCTCATAAGCACATAGCCAAGCCTTTGAACCCGAGGCTACCCGTCCGCAGCAGCATGAACGGTGCAGGATAGGGGTGATGAATCCCAGGTCCACGTAGCTGATAGACTCGTTGCCTAGTTGACTGTTACTAGGACCTTTAGTACGTCTGGAAGGTTCCGGTAGTTCGCGGGTTGTCTAAGCTGGACCTGCCCGCTGTAGCTTCCCTTGCAACTGGCCGCCGAGACAAGGCATGAGGCAGCGACAGTTATAGAATTCGGGAACGATCCGCAGGAGAAAAATGATGACGGTGTGGCGGTGAGAGTCGCAGTGAGACCCAGCTTGGCAGGACTACTGCTCTTTGCAATAAGCTGTACGACGCCCGCACTGGGGCTACAGGAGACAGAGTCGGACGCGCTCCTGGACGCTACTAGGTTCGCGGCTGTGAAGCTGATTACAAGGGGGGCAATGGTCCAAGACGCCTTGGGAGTAGGAAGCGGGGCGAAAGCTACCGACGCATAGGAGCCCATCATGACGGTTACTATCGTAGCGCCGATCACGAAGTGGGCTAGGTACCGGCGAATGAACGACGGCAATAGAGTAGTTCACTCTGCTTGCTCCGCCGGAATTTAAGATTTCCGAATTTTCATCAGTCCCTTCCGGATTTTTTTCCAAAGATTTCCAGTTCTACCCAAAGATTGGTTGGGCCGCCATTCTAAACCGCTTAGATAGGTAAGAATGCACGCTACGGGCGACAACGGAGGCTCCGCAAATCAATCCCCGAAGCTGGCTACCAGCGACGCTCCTGCTCGTCGCGATAGGAATGGAAAGCCTCGTCCTGGCCCAGTGGGCCACATTTCCCTACTGGCCCCCAAGCCTCGCGACCCTCGGAGAAGGTGAGGAAGGAGTCTACCGGGTCCTGATGCCTTTTTCTCCGCTTTTACTCATGGGCTTGCTCTATGGAAGGCTGTTGGGGTATGGAATTGCAAGAATAAGAAGGTCCAAGGCCGTAGGACCAACAGTCGCCTCTCTCTTAGGACCCGTAGCTAGACTGGTCAGGTCCCTCCGCTCAGTCAATCTGGACGAAGCCCTCGAATCGGCCAAGATCCTTCAGCATCCCCAACTGATGCTAGCCCTAGCTGTTGCATCAAGTGCGATTCTCGCATTCATGCCATACAGGCCCGACATCAACCCATCGGGCAGTCTCGTGGGCATAGACTCCCCACTTTACCAAGACTGGCTCAGCCAGATGCTAAGCAGGCCGTTTCCGGACGCGATCGAGTATGCTTTTGCAGAAGCCGCTCTGGGCTCAAGACCCTTGTTCCTCATCCCACTATACCTGATCAGCCTGCTGCAAGGCATTCAACCTGGGCAGGTTGTGGAAGCTCTGCCCATTGCTCTAGGACCAATATTATCCGCGACATCTTTCCTTTTCGTTCGATCCGGCCAGGGTAGCGAGAGGCTGGCAGGGCTAACCGCAGTCCTGACGGCCTTTTCCTTCAACTTCACTGTGGGGATGTGGGGAGGCTACTATGCCAATTGGCTGGCCTTAGCTGAAGCCTATCTGTTTCTGACCGTTCTGCTGAGCTTCCCCCAATACTTCTCCCTCCCAAAGTTCGCCGCGTTGATGGGCCTGTCTCTTGCCATTCTTCTGACCCATCCTTGGACCTGGGTTCTAGTTCTGACAGTGTCCCTCGTGTTTTCCATCAGCATCACGAAAGAAACCAAACAGCATTCCTACACTTGGATTATGGTCACCGTAATCCTCGCAGGCCTCACAGTGGACTTTCTCAAGAATTGGACCTTCGGGCCGCGAACAGTGGCGGAAGATCTGGCCACGAAAACCTCTATCGCCGGAATTCACGAGCTTGTGGTGGCATGGCCCAATATCATAGACTCGCTGCTGTTTACTCACGGTGGTCTGCTAGCCAATTCCCTGCTTCTCGCCTTGGCAGTGGTACCTCTCGTGACGCTAAGTTTCCAAGACCGGTTCCAACGCCTCTTAATAATCTGGGTCCTGACAGCGGGTATTCCGCTGGCGTTCTTGGATAGCTATCATCAGGCACGCATGATCTACGACCTGCCGATGCCGATTCTCGCGGCGCTAGGATTGCTACTTCTTGTGTCACCGATGGGGAAAGGAAAGTCGCGGTGGCCAGGCTTGATCATACTTCTCACAATATTGTTCAGTGCCAATTACGCCCTAAGAGCCATGTTGCAGCTCTAGGCCCCCTCTCCTCGTCAATGCTATTTCCCTCTCAGAATACTCCTGAACCAGGACATGCCCTCTGGGCCGCAACCGCAGGTAAGGATAAAGGTCGAACTTGCCGAGGTCCCAAACCCACGTTGCGCCTCGCGATTCTACAGCAATCCTACGGCAGGTTCGGAGGAGCCGAGAGACTAGCCCTCTCCCACTTCCTCCAGCTACGGAAAATGAACGTTGACGTAACACTGTACTACCAGGGCGCAATATCGCCTGGGTGGGCAAAGAGACTTGATGGTCACGAGATTAGACCCATTCCTAACGGAGTGGCAGGAAATCTCTCAGAGCTTACCGCCCTCTCCAAGTTTCTCAAGGAACTGGGAGACTTTGACAGAATCATCATCCACCACCACGTGGAACCCGTCCTAGCCCTCTATTTGTCAAAGCTACTCGGGGATAAGATAATCTGGTATTCAGGATCAGTCTTCGAACTAGCCTGGGAAAAATTCATCACGGGCCTGGATTACAGATCTATCAGCCCGACTGTAAGGAAGACTAGCGCGGGGTTCTACGGAGGAACACTGTCAACCTTACTCCTCTCCAACCCTTTCTTCGATTTCGCAGTCCCAATTGCTCGGGCTGTAGACATAAGCACTGTAAGAGGATATCGCAGAATCCTCGCGAATAGCTCTTTTCTCTCAAGGTTTCTTGCAAGAGCATACAAGCTGAAGGACAACCCGAGGGTCGTTTATCCAGGACCAGACCCGATATTGGAGCAGTTGTCGACTCAGATAATTTCAAACGAACAGGATTTCATGCTGGCGGTCGGGGCGCTCATTCCCCTGAAGAATGTGGAAGGAATAATCCAGGCGGCCGCGACAGTACCTTCAGCAAAGGTCGTAATAGTAGGTGATGGACAGGAAAGAAACAAGCTTAAGGAACTTGCAACAAGATTAGCTGTCCCCCTCGAAATAAGGGGCAGCTCCATTGACGAGTTAGTCCTAGCAAAGATTTATTCTGAATGCAAGTTCCTCGTCCACCTGTCACTGTACGAGCCATTCGGACTTACCCCTGTGGAAGCGGGACTATTTTCCAAACCTTCCATAGTAACAAACCGAGGAGGCCCGCCTGAGATTGTTGTTGATGGTGAGACTGGATATGTGGTAGACCCCCGCGACTTCAAACATGTTAGCTCAAGGATGAACGAACTGCTGGTAAATAGCTCGCTGAGACGCGATATGGGAGCAAAGGCACGTAGGAAAGTCCTAGAGAGGTTTACCCTCGAAAAATCAGCAAAGACACTCCTTGCTGAGGTAGAAGATTAACTGAAGGTGAAGCTGTATCCGATAATCATTACGCTAATGCTCGTGCTTACTATACTTGTACTTGCACTTCCAGGCTCCATCCAGCAAAAGACTGTGGATCAAGTTGATGGTTCAGAACTCATAACTTCCATCGAAACAGTTTCACAAGGGGAGAAGTTGTGGTCAGACGACTTTACGAATCAGACATCTTGGACTACTTCTAGGGTCACAGATATCAGGACACAGCTACAAGTAAACAAATCTCTCGACCTCACAGTTACGTTTCCCGAGAAAGCAAGTCCGCAGGACTTGAGCGTTGCTCGCAACCTCAACCTAAGCCTCGACCGAGATCCTCTAGTTACGGTGCAAGTGATTGTTTCCAAGGGAATACACTACGGTCTCCGATTTTTCGGAATCAGTTCCACTGGAACTAGTCTTGTTGCTTGGCATGAAAGTTCAAACTTGCAACACAGACCTGGACTGGGGGTCTTCGAGACCATCAATGCCAACCTCGGGCTAGAAGTCTACCTTGCAACGGGACAACTGCCTTCCTCTGGATCGAGAATCACTCGCATTGTGGTCTATCTGGAGGCCACTCCAGGAACCAGTGGAGAATTTTCCATGAGAATCATAGCCTTACAGGCACTCTCTCTTCACAAGGCCAAGCTAGACTCAAGGGAAGTAAGCGGGGCCCTCAGAGGAGTAATGATAAACCTAGAAGGTTTGCCCGCCAATCGGAGCATTTTCCAGATTTTCTTGGGCATAGACATTAGCGGAACCCCCAACCTGACTTATACTTCATACTTCACTCAGGGCTTAGTTGTTGAAGCTCAGGGTTTCAGATATCTTCCAAAGAGCATTACGACCTACGAATTGGTCGTTTTAGTACCGCAGCGGGTGTTCTCCTCTCCTCCGTTCGTGCCAAATCCGAATTCCACATCCTCCGTAATGGTAGCTGCAGAAGAGGGCGAAATCACATTCTTTCGTTTGAACAGTCTTACCCTGAGGTTCACATCTATCCCAATTATTTCCGAGGGAGATGTCGAATCCAAGCTAACTCGTTTCATCTTGCTGAACTATTACCTGATGTTTCTCTTCGGCCTTCCGATTATGACCGTGGTTCTCATAGTGAAGGTGTTCAAGCCTGGAAAATAGGCTTGCTGCGATTCTCGTTGTTGGCCTCTTGACCCGGTTGGGATTGGCCCCCTTTACTGGGCACCCATACGATATGGCATTATGGACCTTCTCTGCGAGGCTCTACTATGAAAGGGGAATTTTCGATATCACCACTTTCCCAACCCTCCCACCGCTCTATTACATCCAGCTTGCATCATATTCCTTCTACGCCCTTTCAAGGGTCTTGGGCATTCCCGACACAAGTTTCCTATTCCATACTACCTACGCGGTAGAGGCACTGTTTCTCAAACTACCCGGGATACTGTCAGATTTGGGTGTGTTCTTGCTGATATTTCGATTCACCAATGACATTCGATACGCTTCACTCTACTTCCTGAACCCTTTCATAATCTTCCTGTCCGGTGTGTGGGGAATGTATGACTCTATGATGATGCTACCGCTAGTCCTTGGGTTCGTCCTTCTTGAACGAAACCAGAGAAGGTTGGCAGTGACCTCTTTCTTCATATCAGGCCTTGTCAAACTATTCGGTTTCGTTCCGTTCTGCCTTCTAGCTGTCGAGAACCTGAGGCAAAAGCATCTGAGGGAACTCGCGATCCAAATCGGCATAGGAGGTTTGCTAGCCGCAGTTGTGTTTAGTCCACTTGCGTCTGGCGGGATAGCCGATTTCTACACCGGTTTTGTTCTTCGCTTTGCTGGACTGGGAGGTGCACAGTCTCGCGCGTACAATATATTTGCAATAGTCTCAGGTGCCAGATTCGGAGGCTCAACACCATATATTTGGATATTAGGTGGTTTGGTTACAGCTCTCTTTATCCTGCGGAGAAGGGGCGGAGCGCCGATATTCCACTCCGCGCTACAAGCTAGTATTGTCGCCGCGATTTTCCTCAGCATCTTCTCACAATCGGGGCCACAATGGCTCTCTTGGCTAATTCCGTTATCGATTCTTTATGCATATGTTGAAGGCAGGGAAAGCGTGGCTTTCTTTGCCTACTTTTTTGGTGTAGCTGTCACTTTCCTAGTTATGACGCTTACCCAGGGCTCTGGCTGGTTACTAACAGGGGTCCCGCTGAGCTTTTTTGGTGGACTTGAAGGGTATTACAATTCTCTTGTTGTATACGCATTCATGATTGTGAGCATGCTAGCGATGCTTGTCGGCTACCTGTTCCTGAGGCCCGTGAAATTCAGGATAGAAATCCTTGTCCTAACTGCACTCCTATATGCTCAGGCTTACTACTGGTTCGCGGTTATCCGAGTCGTCTAGGTGTGAAGGTCACCATGGAGGGAAACGGTGCCAGTCAGAAGAGAGCTGTGCGAGAAAGATACAACTACGAAGTTCGACGATATGAAAGTGCAAGATTCGGCTCACCAGGCGGCCGCTTCTTTGACGCTCTTGAGAAGGATTACGCCACTCGCTTTCTTATTCCCCGTACAGTACTTCACATCGGAACTGCAACGGGGAGGTTCGCAAGTCATCTTTCTAGACTCGGTTTTCAGTATACGGGTATCGAGATCTCGGACGCGATGGTCAGAGCCACAAAGATAAGGAGTGTAAACGAGTTTCTCAATGCTGAAGTTGTTCACGGAGACGCTGAGAACCCTCCTTTTCGGGCCGGCTCCTTCCACAACATCTTATCGGTTCGATCCTTTCATTTCCTTCCTCATCCCAGCCTCTTCTTGAGGAAAGCATACGCACTGCTGAGACCGGGGGGAAGAGCGGTAGTATCATTCGAGCTATTTGTGCGCCTTCGAGATCTAGCTCATAGATTGCATCTTCTTCCAGTGCCTCTTCCGAGACGTACTTTCCATACGATAGCCGACGTTGCACGTCTCTTTGTGAAAAACGGTTTCCAAGTCATATGGGCCGGAAAGGTTACGAAGCTACCCCTTCTAAGTTACTGGAGAATGACATCTCCACTAGTACCGACTCTTCGGAGAATTCATCATAGCCTGCCCTACTCTCTTGGAACGGTGGGCTTAGTGGTGGGCCAGAAGCCAACGTGAGACCACGTGGTGAAGAGTGATGCTAGGATCTTTCAGGGGCATGAAGCAAGGAGAAGTGTAAGTCAGGGATGTGGTGATAGCTTGAATGACCTTGCCCTTGTCAGATAATGTGGGTCAGCCGACCAATTAACTCGGTATTCGACGCACGCACTCTGTTTAGCGCGTTTTCCGTCAATCTTCGCTTCCACCATCGTCTTCCATGAGTTATTGTTCGTCCTGTCAAAGACAGCTCCGAGGGCTGTCAAGCGAGGCTGCTTCTGTCTCTTCTGACCGTGAAAGGGTGCTGACTGCTGTGAAAGCTCCTCCGTCATCAAGCCTTGCGAATACATGCACGGATCGAGTCAGTGCATCTTCCATGCTTCTGTTTCTCGACTGGAGATTTGTTACCAGGACCAACGCTTCTTTCTGCTCTGCTAGCGACGCGAGAAATCGGATGTTTTTGGTGAAGAGGCCTATGGCTTCTCGCTTATCTCGTGCGTCGGGGTCGCAGTATAACAGAGTGATATCTGAGATTACTACGAGTCTTGCTCTGTACTCTCCTAGAGATAGGGGAAGTTTCTTGGTTATCAGTGAGTTTAGCTGGTGGTGGGTGAAGGCTCTGCTGAGATGTATTCTTTCTTGGACTCTTTTCGAGTCCAGGCCGAAAGCGGCCGAGTATTGCGAAATCTCGTACGCGTCGAATAGGTTGCCCCCGTCAATGAAGACGATATCACTGTCTATGCCTGTGGGCTGGGGGACGGTAGCTCTTACACAGAGCAAGAGGGATAGACTATGAGATTGCTCTCCCTGAAGGGCTACAAGCTGCCCCGGCTGGAGAGTGAGAAGCCTGTCTAGGGTTTCTATTCCAGTGGTTATGTTGAGCTTTGAGTCCCGGAGCAGTTCGCTTCCTCTGCGAGTCCTAGGCTCGAAAAGATTCTCTCTCTCAAGAAGACTCTCATCGAGAGTGCATTTCGGATTCACGAAAAGGTTTGTTTCTGTAGGGACCCATGACTCCTTGCATCCCAGAGCTCTGTTAAGTTCAAACCCGCAGCCTGGGCAGGTCTCGTCAAAGACCAGGTTGATCTTGCGAGAACTGACCTCTCTTACTGAGAAGATTAGGGCCTCGTCGCAGAGGCAGCAGTAGTATAGGTATCCTTCTCTACCTTCTCGTGGCTGTTCGATCTGCCAGGTCTTCGTTTCGAGAGGTTTGGAGGAGGTTTCAGACCCCATTGCCGAGGGTCCATGGTGTGGTCCTAATCTTCGCGCCTGGATTTTGGCGCAGCATCGTCAATTCCTTTTTCGGTGATCTGGAAGTAAGCTTCAGACTCTGGCAGGTAGGGTGAGTCTATGACTTTTGCGACCCGTAATCCTCCGGAGGCTTTCTTGAGCATGATTCTATGTGTCGAGGCGTGTGCCAGTATGTGTCCGCCTGCTGGTCGTGTGGGGTCGCCGAAGAAGGCTTGGGGGTTGGCTTGGACTTGGTTTGTGATTACTACTGCGAGGTTGAGTGCTTGGGCTATGCGTAGAAGTTTGTGGAGGTGGGAGTTTAGTCTTTGCTGGCGTTCGCTTAGCGACTCGCGGCCTATGTATTCTCCTCGGAAGTGTGAGAGGACAGAGTCCACGACTAGGAGCTTGACTTTTTCTTCTTGGCAGATTTTGAAAGCATGATCCACTGTCGAGATCTGGTGGTCGCTGTTGTAGACGCGGCTGTAGATTATTCCGTCAAGGAGCTTTTCAGGCTCCAGCCCCATGGCTTGGGCCATTTGGTAGACCCGTTGAGCCGCAAAGGTTCCTTCGGTATCAATGAACAGGACCCGTCCTTCCAGTCCTCCTTCTTTCGAGGATAGTTGGGCGGTGATGCTGAGCTTCATGCAGATCTGGGATTTTCCTGCTCCGAACTCGCCCACGAACTCTGTTATGGCCTGGGTTTCCAGCCCGCCGCCCAGTAGTTTGTTGAGGTTGTTGGATCCGAATGTTAGTTTGAGGAGTGTTTGTCGTCTTTCCCAGAGTTGTTTTGCGGTGATGAAGTCTGTCTGTATGGTCTGTCGGGCTGCTCGTAAGATTTTCACTGCTACGCTTGTTTCTAGGCTGGCTTTTTCGACCAGTTCTCTTGTTGGTGCTATTGCTAGTGCTTCAATGGAGTCGAAGCCAGCGTCTCTTAGCTTTCCCGCGGTTACGGGTCCTACTCCGTCAAGGTCTTGAATGTCAGAAACTTCTTGGCCCAATGTGATCCGGGAGGGGCTGGTCGGGACCGTTAATCTCCCATAGTGGAGAGTGTAAGTAATCCCTGCTTGCCTCTTGGAGGCTACTTCTTCTGATGGTCAGCGACGCCTGCTTGAACGGGCTGAGCCAGAGGCTCAAGGATCATCTCGGGTGAAATTGCTAGAATAGGAGTGGTGTGCTCGTAGGGAGGTACGTTCGACGGAACCTTTTCGACGGTCCTTTTCATCTTGGAAGGGGTTGCGGTTTCCAATCGGAGTCTTGCCTTACGGAGGTTTCTCCAGAGGGAAGCGGTTGCCAGTGAGCCTGTTAGGCCGACGGCGACGCTGATGACCATAGCATAGGTGGTTA
>CAYIBO010000014.1:0-18980 GCA_964361545.1 uncultured Candidatus Bathyarchaeia archaeon | reverse complement strand
GTCTTGTGGGAAAAGGCGACATGTTGGACGCTGTGAGGATATTCCTCATGCTCCTCTTCCTTGCAGTGGAGGGAAAAGTAGGACTAGTCCAGAGCCAGGAGTTCGGCGACATTGAGATTGAGGTGAGGGAGAACGGAAGTCCAGGTCGCGAGTAACACTCAGCCTTCGAAGTCGGCAGGTCTGCAACAGCAACTGTGTGAAGCAGCTCTTTACGTTTCAGGAAGACCCCTGGACCTGAAAACGCTTGGCTCAATAATAGGGGCACGATCCGAAGAGAAAATCAAGTCCGTCGCCACAGCAGTAGCTGAACGTTACAAGGCCGCTGACAGCCCGCTTCAGGTTCTGGAGCTGCCGGATGGGCGTTTCGTCATGCAGCTCAAAGGAGAGTTTGCGAAGCATGTTAAGAAGCTGGCTAACAGACCTTTACTGACGCCCGGTCCTCTGCGGACCCTTTCTTTCATAGCCTTGAGACAGCCGGTAACACAGGCGTATGTGGTTCGGGTCCGGGGAAAGCTCGCCTATACGCATGTTAAGCAGTTGAGGGGCATGGATCTGATAACTGACGAGAAGATCGGACGCACTAGGATGCTGAAAACCACGACCACCTTCGCCGACTATTTCAACCTCAGCCACGACGTACCCATAATGAAACGAGAACTGAAAAATGTCTTGGAGCTCAAGGAAGAACCGTCAGGGGCTTCACAAACATAGCTCGAGCAAGGTTGCAGACAACAGTTTTTCAACCACGTTTTTCTGCCGAGCCGTGCTATGTCCACACCAAAGCCCGGAGACCCGGTGAAGGTGACACTGAGAAACGGTGAGATTGTTGAGGGAGTTATCGAATGGATCGATGGAAACGGTGCTTGGGTCAAAAGCCCACAGAAGGCTAGATGGATACCATTAGAGGCGTTACTAGCCCCAGCATCGCCTGAGGAAGCGAGGAAAGACACTACCGTTGAAGAATGATTCTGCCTTTCACAAATCCGAGTTAGGAGTTTGGAGATTCAGACGAAAACTAGTCCTTTCGCAGAGTCAAACTCGAAAGCCTCCGGGTCAGACTTTGTGGCTGAGCCGTTCAACTTTCGGACTCTGAACCGTCCGCCATTGGACCCTTTCTTCTCCAGATCAATTACGCAGTCGGCCATGTCTTCCAAGGGTCCCGCATAGTCCTTCGAAAGCTTCTCAGAGTCGACAGTAACCACGAAGGTAGTTCCAGACTCTTTCAGCTTGTTAGCAATCTCCCGCAATCCCTTCAGGAATTCCTTTGCGGAAACTCTCGACAGAAAACCGTCCAAAGAGTCAAGAATGACAACAGTCCTCTCTCCCATGAAAATCTGAGTGTTCCTCACCAGAGTCTCCTGCAAACTGATGAGGTCGAAGGGCCTCTCGACATAGTATGGCTCCATGCTGAAGGCTTCCGACTGAGCTGAGAAACCGTCAATCAGAAGGAAGCGGAACTGGGACTCGTAGGTTGAGGGGTCGCAATTCACCTTTCTCATTCCGTCCCTAGCCTCGCTTGGAGACTGGTCATAGGTCACGAGGAAGCAGGGACTACCCTGCTGCAAGTAGGCACCCGCGAGACCTGAGGAGAGACTCGTCTTTCCAGACCCTTGCGGACCGCTAACCACGACTAGGCCAGGTGATTTCAGTGCGCCTTGAGTCAGCTGGAAAACATGTTCAAAGCCCTGGCCATCCTTTCCAGCAGGGACCTTCTCGGGAGCCTTCTTCTCCTGCTTCTCCTCCCTCATGACCTTCTCAAGCTTCTCAGGGCTCTCAAGTTTCTTCTTCACTTCCTCCTCGAGCTTCTTGACCTCCTCTTCAAGACCCTTGGGAATGGGAGGGAATCGCACCGGCTCTATGACATTGTTCGAAACGGTGGGCCGGATCTCAGGAGGCTCTGCTGGCTTGGAGGCAACCTTCGATGGAACAGCCTCGCCGGCTTCAACTAGCTTCTTGTCCTTATCCCCTGGGGCAATAACCATAGGCCTGCTCGGAGGCGTGGCCCTGGGGGGAACCCAGTCGGGAGTGCTGGGCGGGACCCTCACCGCCTCGGGCCCGGTGTTAGGCTGACTGAGAGGAATGTCATGCATCAATGACTCAAGTAGCTTGTTCAGAGGAGTGTCCTCGTTCCCTAGGGATGAAGGAAAGCCCTCATCTTGACCGTAGGTCGTACCGGTGGACTTGGACGGCGAGCTGGGAGGAATCGCGGCAGGCTGCTGCGGCTTCTCCTCACCCTTCTCCTCCTTCTTCTTCCTCCCGAAAAGAGTCAAGATGCCGATAACAACAGGCGCAAGAACCAACGGATCAATATGTGTGAGCTGAACTAGCATTCTTTCGGACCAAACCTCGCTCTCAACACGTCTCCAGCCAAGGCTAACTCTATCGAGACTACTTCGAGCCAAGCAGAACCAGAGGTTAATCTTGAATAGGGATGCTGTTACCCTACCACCCGCGTCCGAGAAACAGTCGGCCAGACGCTTTGGTCTCGGAAGGGCTAACTTCGTATCTTCAGAATATCCGACTTGGTCAGAATCCCGACAATGCTTTCCCCTTTCCCCACCAACACCCCATAGTTCCCCTGCAAGAGTCCAAGAACAAAGTCGAGCGGCGTGTCATCATTGACAACGGGGAAAGGCGAATCCATGATGTCCCGCACTCTACGGCCCAGCAGGGAATCCAGAGGCTCACCTTTGGCGGCTCTATCAAGGATTGTTTTCTCGGATATGCTCCCCACGCACCGGCCGCCTTCGAAAACAGGCAGCTGAGAATACCCCTTGCGCTTCATCAAATCCACAGCCTCCCGTACGAATTGAGTTCGGGAAACTGACACAACAGGACGACTCATCATCTCGCCGACCTTGCGGCTGGGAACTGTTGCCACGCCATCGAGGGCACCAAGAATCCTTTTCACCACTGAATACGAAGGGTCCACGGTGCCGGCCTCGATCTTGGCGATTATTGACTGGCTCACTCCAGCAAGAGCGGCCAGTTTGGTCTGTGTGAGACCTAGTTCCTTTCTCCTCCTGTGTATGTCCTCCAGTGAAGGAAGCATGGTCTCAATGAGTCTCGTAGCTGACTCTTATTCCTATCGGAATACAGAGCGGCAAATTCCCAGTGGAATAATAGTATAACACAGCTTATATAATTGGAATATCGCGCACTCCCGAAGATAATGTGTCCCCAGGCCCAGCTCACAGGGCTCCACTCACGGTCGGAGGAGCTGGTAGAACTCACAAGGTCTTACGATAGAGGACGAGTAAGCTGGGCCGAAGTCGAAACTCAGCTCAAGAAGGAAACCGCACAGCTTGTACGGCTGCAAGAGAGTCTGGGGTTCGAATATGTGTCTGATGGAGCTCTTTCTTGGCAAGACCCCCTCCGACCCCTGACCCGGTCATTCGCAGGAGTCACCTCGGGGACCCGGTATTCGAGATGGTTTGACACTAACACGTTCTACCAGAAACCCGTCGTCACTGCGAAGATTACGCCAGACGGGTTCAAGATCCAAGACTTTCTGCAGACCGAACTTCTGCCGAAAACTGGGAAATGGAAGGTATCTATTCCCGGACCCTACACGTTCTCTGAACTCTCTGAGAACAGATACTACCGGGACAAGTCCGACCTTGTTCTTGATGTGGCCAATGCCCAGCGGGAAGTTGTCAAGAAGCTCGCGGCCGCGGGAGTTTCTCTGGTTCAACTATCCGAACCCTGTCTGGTCTATCGGCCCTATAGGGAAGACCCCCTGAGCCGGGCTGAAATTGACCTGGCACTAAGAGGAATCCGACGGGTTGTTGAGGGAGTTCAAGCCAGGTTCTTGGTGCAGAGCTTCTTCGGAGACGCAACCCCGGTCCTAACAAGCCTACTGGAACTCCCCGTTGAGGCTTTCGGATTTGACCTCTACGAGACAGACTACTCGAAACTACACATCGAGACGACAAAAGACCTTGTTCTAGGCATACTAGATTCGCGAGAGTCGCATATTGAGGATGCAAAGTGGGTAGCTGAAACAGCCCTCCGCGTCACCAAGCACGTAGACGCGCCGTCGGTGGCTCTTGCCCCGAATTCAGACCTGAAGTTCCTACCGCGGCCAACAGCCGACAAGAAAGCCGCAGTTCTCGCAGAAGCCGTGAGAATACTGAAGGAGGCGTCTTGAATTGGCGAAGCTGTTCCCCGTTCAAGAGATCGGAAGCCTGGCGAAACCATTGTGGCGTACAAAGGGAATACGCCAGCAGCTTTCCAGCCAGGACCTCAAGGAAGCAGAAGATTGGGCGGTTAGGCTAGGGCTCGACAATTTCCACGACCTGGCCAAGAGTATTCTGAAAGATACGGACCCCAAGTCTAGGGCAAGGCAGGTTCTGCAGCTATCCACAGTATACGGCCTACGACTGTTCGAGAAGGCGGGTCTCGACAACAATGGAGTCGGCGGAGAACAACAAAGGGTCGAGATGTACGAGCACGTCATTAAAGCCGTCGAGGGAATGGAGTTCCTGGGACATGTTCACTCCTTCGATTACAAGTACTTCAAGAAAGCAGTTGCCTTGTCCGAAATCCGCCGTAGGCATCCAATATACTTGCAGGAGTTCTTGGATGTAAGACAATATTCCAAGAGCCCAGTTAAGGTTCCCATCACCGGACCATACACGCTGGTCGACTGGTCGTTCAACGAACACTATCTTCGAAAGAACGAGAATCACAACCTCAAACAGCGCAAACAGGAAGCGAGGCGGGAATTTCTACTGGACATGGTGGAGAAGGTCATCCGTCCAGAAATCCGGAACCTTCTGGACGCAGGGGCTTCTTGGATTCAGATAGATGAGCCCGCTGTGACAACTCATCCCGAACCCTTCGACATGGAACTGTTCGTTGAGGCCTGGAACGAAACCGTACGGGGGTTCAACTGCAAATTCAGCAATCACACTTGCTACCCGTCAGAGATCGGGTACAAGATCCTTGCGGAGTATGCGCCGAAGCTTGACAAGTGCAGCCAGCTAGCCCTCGAATTCGCCAACCGGGACAATCCACGCCTCGGCGCAGAGGAGGCGGTACGAGAAGGGTATCGAGCGCTTCTGCAATTCGTAGAGAATGGGTTTGATGGAGAGTTTGGGGTTGGAGTTGTCCATGTTCACGATTTCACAGGTGACGCGGACCCGAAAGCAGGACGAGTCGTCGAACGCAACATCATCGAATCCCCGGAGCTAGTGAGGGATCGTCTCCTCTATGCCAGCAAGATAGTCGGCGACCCTGCCAAGATCTGGGTAAACCCCGACTGCGGCCTTCGAACCAGGACCTGGGACGTTGCCTTCGCCAAGCTAGCCAACATTGTAAAAGGGGCACAGCTCGCCCGAGAGGCGTACGATTGAGGCTCGGTAGAGAGGCGAGAAGCCGAAGGCTGGTCACTGTTGAGCTGATTCCGGACCGAGTCAACCCTAGCGAACTCTCCCTGCTTAGAGGACGCGTGAGCGCCATCACAATACCGGCGCTGAGAAATGGCTCACACGACCCCAGCTATCCTACTACGTTCAAGGTCACTCCTCAACAACGGAGCATAGCCTCAGCCCTCATCGTGAAAAGGACCGGAATAGAAGCGGTCCCGTCCCTAACATGCAGAGACTGTCGCGGCGAAGACATCGCCACGATATCAAGGCTGGTCGAAGACGGCTTGGAAAACCTGCTAGTAGTGTACGGGGACCCATCTGGGTCCGACCGAGACCTGTACGAGTTCACCAGGACAGATCATCTTATTCGCCAAGTCGCCTCAGAGAGCAACGGAAACCCTCCTTCAATCGGAACAATAACAAACCAGTACGCGCGAAACCCTGAAAGGGAGATTTCGAGAACCCTGGCCCGGGTTGACGCGGGAGCCGAATTCGTCCTGACCAACACCACCTTCGACCAGGACAGAGTGTTGCAGCACCGAGACAGCTTGCGATCAGCGGGTTTGGACGTGCCCTTGTTAATTCAGGTCTCAATTCCCCAGAGCCTCGAAAACCTGCTCTTTGTCAGCCAGAAATTCGGTATCCCAGTATCGGAGAGGCTGAAGAGGAAGCTACAAAGACACGAATCTGCGGGAATAGATGTGGCAGCGGAAGCCTTTGAATCATTGAGGCTTGAGGCTGATGGGATTCACTTCTCATACCTCCTAAGAAAGCGGAGCCCCATTCCTACCTATTGCCGCCTGCTGGACAGGATCGGGGAACGCCTGCCCCTGACGGTATCAGCTCAAGCCCCCCAGGCAGCGTTGCAGCGACCCTAGAGTTCTTTAGTCCACGATCTCAAGACATTGTCTCGTCTAGGGCTTTTCTTCTGAACGCGCGTAGGCTATGCCTTGAATCTCGACACGCATTCCGAACAATAGCTCAGCCTGAACAGTCGCCCTCGCGGGCCGGGGCTCGGAGAAGATTGTGGCATATACCTCGTTCATCCCGGCGTAATCAGTGAGGTCTTGGAGATAGACTGTTGTCTGAACCACGTCGTCCATTGTTGAGCCCGCGGCCTCAACAACTCGTCTAAAGTTCTCTAGCGTGACCTTGGTCTGAGCCTTGATATCTCCCTGAACCATCTTTCCGTTCTTGTCAATCGGCCCCTGCCCAGAGACGAAAAGCAGGTTTCCGAGCCTTATGCCCGGTGAGAAGGGTAACCCCATTGGGGCGCGCTCTGTCCCGATCGCTTCCTTCTTCATAACGGGTCTGCTGGGAAGGTTCGGGGTTTAGAATCCTTAAGAGGTTTCACGGACGCAAATCATTGCAATACCCAGGTGGGCTACATGGCCCAGACCCTTCAGACCGTCACCCTCGATATGATCGAGGCTGCCAAGACCCGAATCGCCGGCTCTGTCCTGCGGACACCCCTGGTCCCGTTGAACGTGGAAGATTCGCCTGGCGAGGTTTACCTGAAGTTGGAGAATCTTCAGCCCACGGGATCATTCAAGGTCCGCGGGGCCAGCAATGCCATTGCGCTCGCCGGGCCGGAAGCGAAGGAGCGGGGAGTTTACACCGTGAGCGCGGGCAATATGGCCCAGGCGCTTGCATGACAGGCCCGCCGAAACAGTATACCTTGTACAGTCATCGTGCCAGACAATGCTCCCCAGACCAAGCTGGAGGCGATTCGGCGGTTCGGGGCCAAGATCATCCAAGTCTCCTTTGACGAGGTCTGGAAAGTTGTTGTCAGCCACCACTATCCAGCACTCGACGGAAGCATCTTCGTGCATCCCTTCAGTGACGAGAGAATGATCGCAGGCAACGGGACCATAGGTCTAGAGGTTCTGGAAGACCTGCCGGATGTGGACGCGGTAATTGTTCCGTTCGGGGGAGGAGGGCTCTCCATAGGAATCGCCACAGCAATTCGAGCACGCAAGCCGGGGACCCTGGTTTACGCGGTGGAACCCGAGACAGCGGCACCCCTGGCAGCATCTTTCGCAAAAGGCTCCGCGCAGGAGGTCAATCGAATACCCAGCTTTGTGGACGGTATAGGAGGCAAAAGCGTGCTTCCCGAAATATGGCAGCTGGCTAGGTCGATGATTCAAGGGTCCATTGTTGTGTCATTGCGGGAGATTGCCTCGGCAGTACGACTCCTCGCAGAACGAAACCGCATTGTCGCTGAAGGTGCCGGAGCAGCTTCAGTGGCGGCCGCGATGACAGGGAAAGCCGGCCAGGGAAAAGTGGTGTGCGTGGTCTCGGGTGGAAATATTGACTCAGCTAAGCTAGCGACGATTCTTCAGGGAGGTGTTCCCTAGCTTCTACTCGGGTCGTTTACAGGAAGCTGTGGACTATCCCGAGAGACTCATCCGTCATTGCAACGGACCGTTTCCAGTTGCTTTCTAGCCCTATCAAGGCACGTATAGCGTCAACGTTCTCCGGGACCACCACACTCTCATTGTGCACTTGGTAGACAAAGCTCGCCTCTCCGTCCTCGACGCTGAGAATGTCCTCCCAGAAGACAACCTCCCACATATCAGCCCTGGGCCTGCCGAGGTCCCTCATCATTTCCGCCACTGCGTTCATACTGTCCACCCCGTCGCTGGTTCTGACAGGTGCCAGTCGAGGAGCGTTCCGTAGCACCTTCAACACGTCCTTCCTCTCGGGGCTGTCCTTCATCTGCACCATGGCGAAGTGGAGATGGCCGATGGTGAACGGACCCTTAGCCGCCATGGTAGTGATGTTCAGCTTCGGAATGACAGTCTGCGCATCCGGGCCCTGGTGCGATGGAATATGCGACTCAGGAACGACGGTGTTGATCAGACCCGTCTTGTGACTCTCCCAGGGATCGGTTCCCCGCCGGAACAAGACGATCCGGGCCTTTCTTACCCCCAGGGTGTTCTGAAGGGTCCCGACCGTCCTGCAAATTCCAGTGGTGTTGCAGCTTACGACGCGAGTTGAGTCTTTGTTGAGGCTCTCGTCGTAGTTGCACTGGGCCACAAACGAGCGTCCGGTGAGCTCGTGCTTCTCTCCCCCCTGGAAGATTGACTTGACCCCTGCTTTGTCGTAGATGATCTTGTTCTTGGTCCCCAGCCCCGCAGGGGTGCAATCCACGACAACGTCAACTTTCTTGAGAAGGTCTTCAAGTGTCCCCTGAACTTCCACGCCGGCCTTTTTCATGTCCGGTAGACGTTCGGGAATAGAACAGTAGACCGCGTATCCTTTCTTTTCCCCCAGCTTGACACGATAATCACTGACTATGTCTGAAACTCCAACGAGCTTCATGTCCTTCTGTTTAGAAACAGCCTCGGCAACCCTCTTCCCAATAACTCCAAACCCGTTAACGGCAACCTTTGCAGCCGCCTTAGGCATGTTACACTCTACACCCTGACACCGGCCCTTTGCAACGGCCTCTTTTTAGCTATAACTAGGAAGGCTCTCGGCAGAGCAACAGACGGGCTTTAATACCAGCCCCTAATCCCTTTTATTTCAGATTCAGAATCACAGTCAACGAGTGAGATTGAGAGGTTAATAGAGAATGGAGGTTAATCGCCTACGGCTGATTCATCACAGTACGCAACTACTACGAAATACATTGTAAAAGCACACTTCGAAGTTCAAGGAGTCGTCGAAAAACCCGACGTGGTTGGAGCCGTCTTCGGCCAGACCGAAGGACTCTTCGGCCCAGACCTAGACCTTAGAGAACTCCAAAAATCCGGACGAATAGGACGAATAGAAATCAACCTAGACTCCAAACAGGACAAGACGACAGGCACGATTATCATCCCGTCAAGCCTAGACAAGGTATCCACTGCCATTATTGCCGCAGCCATTGAGAGCGTTGACCGCATAGGACCCTGCGAAGCAAAAATCACCCTCGAAAAGGTCGAAGACGTAAGGGAAGAGAAACGCAGAGCCATCCTAACCAAAGCAAAAGACATTCTACGCAAATGGGTCGTTGAATCATCCCCCAGCACTGTAGAGGTTGTAAAGGAAGTCGCTTCCTCCCTGCGGGGAGTCGACGTGGTCAACTATGGACCAGAAGGCTTGCCAGCGGGTCCAGAGGTTGAAAGCGGAGCCCTGATCCTTGTCGAAGGAAGAGCGGACGTGATTCTCCTGATGAAATGCGGCGTAAAGAACGTCATCGCCCTCAACGGAACAAAGGTTCCAGATACCATAATCAAGCTCACCAAAGACAAGGAAGTGACGGCGTTTCTTGACGGAGACAGGGCAGGAGACCTGATTCTGAAAGAGCTAACCCAAGTCGCGGACATAGACTACGTTGCTCGCGCTCCCTTTGGCAAAGAGGTCGAAGAACTCACCCCGAAGGAGATAATGAGGGCACTGCGAGAGCGAGTGCCCGTCAACCAAGCCCGGCCAGTAGAACGTCCCCAGTTCGGAAGGCCCGAGAGGCACGAAAGACCCTACGAGGAACGCCCATACGTACCGGAAGCCCCAACAATGGCTCCACCCGTCCAGAGGCCCAATCTCCCATCCACGGTTTTTGACGTGGCAAGAGACCTCCGGGGCACACTGGAAGCAGTTATCTTCGACGAGTCCGGGAAGGAACTTTCCAAGATGCCCATCAGTGAACTCGCAGAAAAGATCCCCGGCGTCGAAAACGCTCACCTAGTGCTCTTCGACGGAGTGGTTACTCAGCGACTGCTCGACATAGCCGCGAATAAGAACATACGCTTCGTCATAGGCGACCGAGTGTCCGACGGAGCAAAACGACCGTCAAACGTTAACGTCATGACCCTGACCGACCTTTCCTCACCCGGTCCCAGCTAGAGCTTCGCCTGCGCTCCTCTGCCAGCGAGAATCTCCTTTTCGGAAACATCGAAGACACTCAGGATTCTGCTGGCCACCGGCAATACCTGATTCTGGACGTAGTAGTCATAATCCACATCGTCCAGTGATACTTTGGAGTAGGGCTCAGCTCTCTGGTACAACTTTCCGGGTCCTTTCGCAATCACATAGCCCACCCTGTCGCCGCTCCCCATCGGCCACCCAGCTTTTGCCAGCTTTTTCGCAGCCTCGACATGAGGGGCGTGTACTTCGTACTCTTCCGGACGCTTGGTCAGGGCCTTCCAGATGACAAACGCAGATAGAGGCAGGCTGGCGTCTTTGAGGTCCTCTGCCAGCTTGGCAACGTATGACACTGCTCTGGATGGACTCCTGTCTTCGAGAACCATCTGCAGGACCCGGTTCTGGACCTCTTTGGCAAGCCCTGACCAGTCCCCTCGAATGGCCTCCATTCCGACAACGTCCAGCTCTCCGGTCAGCTTCAGCCCGGCATACTTCTTCTTGGACTCAGTGAACAGAATACGCTTGTAGACCTGCCCAATGCTGATCTCCAGACCCAGCTGCGTCTCAATCTTCCGCAGGAACTCCTTGACCCGGCCTTCATCGTATTCGAGGAATAGAGAGTCAGTGTCGCCGTAGAGAACTTTCAGCCCCACGCTCTTAGCTATTGAGACGCTTTCTGTGATAGTTTTCCTGCCAAGGGCGGCGGCCGACTCGGCCACTTCTCGAAAGTACCAGCGGGACCCGGCCCAACCTGCGTAGCCATACACCGCGTTGGTGATGATCTTGGTCGCACGTTCCCTAGCCTTCAAGAGACGATAGTCTGTGGTGCCCTTTTGGAGTTGAGTGAGCTCCTTCTTGGCAGACCTTCGATTGTCCAGCAGTTTTTTCAGAACGATGGGGTAGAAGCCTTCAGGGTGTTTGCGGAACTTGTGGCCAAGTTCGGGAACAGTGAAGGAGTCTTTGTCTCCTCCGTCAGCAATGAGCGTGTCGGGAGATATGTTGTACTTGATCATCAAGCTTGGATACATTGACGTGAAGTCTAAGGCTGAGACGTTTTCGAAGAGGCCTGGCTCGGGTTCTAGCACGATTGCTCCTTTGTAAGGAATGACGGGCTGTTCTGTTCGAGGCGGTATGAGCTGTCCCAGCTTCCTGGCCTCCATCATCATGTAGCTGTCCACCCTGAAACCTACGGCTGCGGCGAGGACTTGGTCGAGCGGAAGAGCCGAGAGCCAGGAGAGCTGTAAAACGTAGGGGAGCGCGTCGTTTCCCAGTTCAAAAATAGTCTCGGCCTCAGCCCCAATACTCGTTACCAGTTTCGGGCGGTCGCCGGGCTTGGTCCAGTAAGTGTAGTATTCCGTCTCGTCAATTGGAACCATGTCCGACGTTAGGCCAAGATACTTGGCCACGTTCCCGCGCGTCTTTTCCTTAACATCGTATAGGTCTTCTGCAAAATCAGCTAGGTCAATATTGGCGCGGCCGGTTATTGAGAAGTGTCCGTAGAGGCTCTGGTGCGGGGGGACGTTTCCCCGGCCGATTGCGAGAGTCTTGCGGGTCTTTTCTGCGCGACGGGTTAGATAGGGCCAGTGCTGAGTGTTTCCTCCAAAGGTAAACATTACGTCCGGATTGTATCCGGTAACGATTTGGCCGAAGCTCCCCAGTATTTTCTCGTCTGACCCTGCGGCTGCTTCAAGGAGTCCATGTTTGCCATCGTTGCACCTCCAGGCGATCAGCCTGATCGGGTCTCGGGCTGGGCTGGGAGAGCCAGCTTCACTTATGCTGAGAAGGGAGAAGCCTAGGGTGCGGAGTGCTGGCGGGTCCTTTGTTGTTGTGGGGGCCGGATGGCTAGTTGCGATGAGCGCTTTGTCCACGGAGTACTGTGAGGGATCGAGGTCTGCTTGGTCTGCTTCTACTCTGTACCACTGACAGGGTCTGATCTCGTGGTCGTTTTGGTATTTTGTGGCTGGGCGTAGGTCGTGCTCGTATGCTTTTGACTCCTCGACAGACTTGCTGGTTGCTCTAGCGCATTTTTCCAGTGATTCGGAGTCATTGCAGAATACTTTGACAACTTGCTTCTCGGCTGAGAGATCTTTCTTCGTCTCGATGACCGTTCGCGAGATGGAGGAGTGTGGTTTCCCCATGTCGAGCTGCTGTTTGAGTTGTTCGATGTTCTGACGGCTTGGGGGTAGTAGGTAGAAGTAGGGCTCATAGGAGTCGATTAACAGGACCCTGGTCTTCTGCCTGGTGATTCCCCATAGCCAAATGGTGGGCTTCCCTTGGTAGTGTTCGAAGTTGAGGTCGAGTAGCCAGAAGTCTATAGTCACGCGGCCCACCGCATTTCCTGCGTCACCTGTTTCGAACTTATGGGCAGAAGTCTCTTGCTATGAAGTCGATATTGACCCACCCATTTCTCCCCTTTCGGAGGTCTAATCGTTGGCCTGGAAGGTCTTTATGGCCCACTCAGTCAGTTGGGCTAGAGTAGGCGAACTTTGGCTGGGCAGTTCGAAGCTTTCGACTTAGACCCGCGGCTCTTACAGGGCATCAAGGACTTCGGCTTCGACGAGATGTTTCCTATTCAGGCAGAGGCCATAGCCCCCATTCTTGAAGGCCGCGACGTGATAGGCCAGGCCCAGACTGGGAGCGGCAAGACTCTCGCATACGCCATCCCCATGCTCCAGGGAATCAACCCCGAACAAGGCGGGATACAGGGGCTGGTAATAGCCCCCACCAGAGAGCTTGCCGTCCAGTTAGCCACAGAGTTCGAGAAGCTTGCAAGACACCTGCGGGTGCGCACCGTCCCGGTCTACGGGGGACAGAGCATACGTGTCCAGATCGACCGGCTGGAGGACCCGCGGTGCAAGATAGTCGTCGCCACCCCTGGCCGATTGAAAGATCATCTGGAAAGGAGGACTGTGAGACTCGACCGGGTAGGGTTCGTGGTCCTGGATGAGGCTGATAGAATGCTGGACATGGGGTTCATTGACGACATCAGACTGATACTCCAACACGTTCCCCGGAATCATCAAACCGCTCTCTTCTCTGCCACTATGCCCGAGGAGATAGTACGGCTCAGCCAGAGGTACCTGCGAAACCCGCTGAAGGTGCTTATTGACAGCGACGAGCTGTCCGTCGACACGGTCGAGCAGAAGATCGTCCGGGTCGAGGAGGACGAAAAGTTCCGGGTCCTATGCTCCTTACTCGAGCGCAACCTGGTAAGCAGGGGTCTTGTTTTCTGCGCCACTAAGATACGGGCTGACAGGCTCGCCCGGGGCCTATACGACAACCGGTACGATGCGATGGCGATACACGGGGATCTGTCCCAGCGGCAACGAGACTTTGCCATTCATTCGTTCCGCACCGGGAAAACAGGTCTGCTGGTGGCGACGGATGTGGCTGCTCGAGGCCTTGACATTCCAAAGGTCAGCCACGTAATCAACTATGACATGCCCGAAGAAGCTGGAATGTACTTCCACCGGATTGGAAGGACGGCGCGGGCTGGTAGGAAAGGAATCGCCATTTCATTCATTACTCGTGACGACTGGAGCGTTTTCAATGCGCTCAGAAGGATGACGTCGGCTACTATTGACGAGATTCCTGAGCCGGTTGTTTCAGGGCTCAGAATCCCCCGTATCGAAATGCCTCCCCGTCGCATGATGGGAGGGGGGGGTGGAAGGTTCAGACGACCCAGGCATTTCGACCAGCGGGGAAGGCCCAGGGGTCGCAGCAGATGGTGACGACTGGCTAAGGTGTATATGCCTAGAAGAGCAGAGGAGCGAGAACAGGAAAAGAGCCTTCGATGACTGATCCGCTGAAGGGAAAAGAGGATGCCCAGAGAATCCTAGCTTATGCTGAATCCTTGGCCAAGGAGTCTCGAAAAGCGCTGACGATAGAATTCAACCAGAAACACAAAGGAATACCCTTCAACACGACTGCCGAAGCCCTGCGAGACAGCCTATTGGCCTGGTTCGTCCATCGCGACAAGAATCTGCAGCTTACTCCCGAAGCCACTAACAGCGCTCGGCTGGGAGAGGTTCGAGCGATTTTCATCGGTGAAGCCAAGAAAGTGCGTTTCAAAGTCCATGCTGATGCGACGTTCACGTTGGTGGGTGGATCGGTCGAGTCTCCGTGCTACCTGAAAGAGCTGAATGTTACCATCGACAGGCGTGCATTTTCCAACTAGCCAGACCCGGGTCTTGAGTCGGTCGGAAGAGGTCCGTTCGCGGAGAGTCTAGCCTCACGGTGGCGACTTGAGACGAAAAATAGCAATACTGCTTACGCGTTGAATTATCATCAAGCTACAAAGCATTCTGAAATTAGCGTGAGAACGTCGGCACACTACCTTGACTGGGAAAACAGGCCCTTTCCGTTCAAGATTTACGACGGTTTGCCTCCAACACCCCTTCCGAGAGATTTCCCGCGACCCCAAGCTGATGCGTTGAGTAGTATATCCGGTCTCAAGCCCAAGGTGGAGGTTGCGAATTTTGGTATTACAGAACTTGCAGAGTTGCTCTTCTTTTCTGCAGGACTCACTAGAAGAGTCCGGCATGGCGGCGCGATTCACTATATGCGCGCGGCATCAGCGACAGGAGCGCTTTACCCCATCGAACTATACGTGATCTCCGAGGGCATACAGGGGCTCAAAGCGGGAGTCTACCACTTCAACCCTCTAGACTTCTCACTAATTCAGCTTCGTCCGGGCGATTATGGAGCTGAACTCGCGGCGATAAGCGATGAGAGCGTCAACTCTGCTCCTGTAACGATAGCGTTTACGTCCTTGGCGTGGAGGAACGCGTGGAAATACCAAGCTCGTTCGTATAGGCACTGGTTTTGGGATGGTGGAGTGATAGCTGCCAACCTTCTGGCAGTTTCAGCTTCCATGGGCATAGAGGCGCGTGTAGTCGCTGGTTTCTTGGACGCGAGCGTCAATCAGCTCCTCGGAGTAAAAGACGGCGAGGAAGCGACGGTATTCCTTGCACCCGTGGGAATGGGGCGCACTAGCCCACAGGGTCGGGCTCTCGCAACGATAAGTCATATCGAACCTAAGGTTCAACCGCTTTCAAGGCGTGAAGTCGAGCATCCGGAAATCTGGCAGGTACACCGGGCTTCTTCGCTCTCAAACCAAGATGAGGTCAGGGCTTGGGCTGGGAGCGCGCAGATCCGACATCCCCCGAGAGAACCAGCCGGCCCTATTTTTCCGCTCGATCCCGCTGAAAGTTCGAACCATGAGAAACTTGGAGACGTGATACTCCAGCGCGGTTCCACTCGCAGGTTTGCAAGAGACACAATCAAGCTCTCGCAACTGTCTACAATACTCAGAACTTCCACTGGAAGATTGCCCCTCGACTACTCGCGAGTCGGAGAGAGCCATACCGACATCTACCTAATTGCGAACGCTGTAGACGGGCTTCCTCCAGGCTCATACTTCTTCCATGCGAAAGAAGAACAACTTGAACAGCTCAAGCCCGGACAACTTAGGCGGATGTCTGCATATCTCTGCCTCGAACAGCCCCTATTCGGAGACGCTAGCGCAGTGTGCTTTCTAATGACGCGGCTGCAAGAGGTTCTCGAAGCGTTCGGCAACAGAGGATACCGGGCAGCTCAGCTTGAAGGAGGAATCATTGCTGGAATGATCTACTTGTCTGCGTACTCTCTAGGTTTAGGTGCTTCAGGCACTACGTTCTATGACGACGCTGTCACAGAGTTCTTCTCTCCTCACGCGAAGGATGAGACTGCGATGATCGTTGTTGGGCTTGGGGTTCCCGCCTACAAGGCAAGACCTGGGAAGGTACTGCCACAGTTCTCATGAAGGCCTCTGACCCTACTTCTGAGTCGAGACCGCAGTAATGTGCGGTGTGGCGTGTCAGAGTTGCTAAAGTTATCAGGACTTGTTCGGTTTGCGCTGACTACTAAGTATATATGTTGAACCGTTCGTAGCTTTACGCGGTAACTCGGGGACGAGCCATGGACCCCTCATCAAGCTCTGAGCTGGAAGGCATCGGAGAGAGCGACATTACTCCAAGGGACAGCAACATCCTCCGGGCAATTCAAGAGGAAGGCCTGACAGTCTTCACCTTCGACGGCTTGAGGAGACTACTGGGCCTCCACCAGGAGACGTTGTCCCGGGTTCTCTACAGGCTTGAAGACGAGGGCCTAGTGGAGAAAGTGGCCGAGGGCTATAGGGTTACGTCGGGGGGTAACGAGCTTATCGCTCGGCCTCTTGGCTCGGGTCTGACCCGTGTCCCGTTGGTCCAGTCGCTTCTACCCGAGGATGTCGACAATGATCGGATTGTTTCCGGCTTGAAGGGCCGGTGGTTTGGAAGCCTTCGCTGGCTCGGCTACTCCCAGAGCGTGGAGGGTATGGTCCTGAAGTGGATTACTGAGGAAGATGGTATCCAGGTTGACGCGAAGTTCGTTGACGGCTTTCTGACGATTGAGGCTAGGGTTGGGGAGGGGAAGGAGGTTAGCCGTGCGGTCAAGGCCTCGCACCAGCTGCTCGGCTACATTTCGAGACTCTACAACAAACCTCGCCAGGCTGGGAAGTTAACTCCTGTAGCGTACCACCCGGACCTGGAATTCGTCTGGCCTGTGACTTGGTCTTAGTGGCCTCCGTCAACAAGTAGGACCCTGCCACCCTTAGTGGGCAGGTGAAAAAATGAGCAAAACAAACGATTCGTCAGGGATTCTGGAATCCATCTCCAACGCCATAGTCGACGTTGCTGACAAGCTATCCCCCTCGGTCGTCCGGATCGGGTCCGGAAGATGGAGAGGCGGAACAGGCACGATCTGGAGCAGAGACGGGCACATCGTAACTAGCAACCATGTAATCGGTGAAATGCGAGAGATCAGCGTGGGCTTCAGCGACGGAACAAAACACACCGCTAAGGTGGTGGGCCGGGACCCCTACTCGGACATTGCGCTTTTGAAAGTGGACTCAGACCACCTCACACCAGCAGAAGCGGGAGACTCCGACAGCCTCAAAGTGGGACAGTTCGTACTGGCGCTCGCTAACCCGTTCGGGACGCATCCTAGCGCCACCTCTGGAATAGTGACAAACCCAGCGTACAGTATCCGAGGCTGGTGGGGAGGAGCACTAGACAAGGTCGTGGTTACAGACGCACGTCTCAACCCAGGCTACTCGGGCGGGCCGTTAGTGGACGCTAAGGGTAGAGTGGTAGGGATCAATGCTGCATTCGCCAACAACCGGGGCATATCGGTACCGGTCAACACTGTCAAGACTGTGGTCAGCAAGCTGATGCACGATGGCAGGATCAAGAGGGCTTACATGGGCATAACAGCCGACGATATACGTCTGCCCGAGAGCCTGGCTAGTCAAGCTGAGGTTGGCCAGAACGGTGGAATGATCGTCTACGGGGTCGACCAGGAAAGTGCCGCGAAGAAAGCGGGCATAGCGATAGGCGATGTGATCTTGAAGCTTGACGGAAAACCGGTTGAGAGCCTCATGGACCTTCACGGGGTGCTGGACGACAATGCCATTGGGAAACTGGTCAAGGTTTCGGTTCTTCGCGGAGAGAAGTTCACAGAACTGACGATAGTTCCAACAGAAGCAGAAGAATAGACCAACACCGTAGCCAAAAAAAATCTGGCTCATTAACCAGAACCTCTCCTCCTTTCTTTTTGAGATGAGACCGTCTGTTCTCAGACCGTGGGCACTTGCCAGAGGATTATGTTCCAGTTCCAGAAGAGATGGAAGATTGAGGATGGTATGACATTCTGGCTTCTTAGCATGAGATATCCGAACAGTAACCCTGGTGGTACTCTCGTTAGCGTGCCTGCCAAGGCCGCCAGAACGGTGCCAGATTGGACATAGTACTCGGCTGGGAAATGCCACAGGACCGCGAAAAACAACGAGGTAATTGCCAGCCCTTTAAGCCTGCCAGAGTAGGCAGTCAGCCTTGTCTGAACAAAGCCTCTCCAAACTATTTCCTCACTGAAGCCAGCTATCGCAAAGAAAGCCAGACCGTAGGCAAGCGTGGTGGAAAACCCTGCGAAGCCTCCACCCAGCGACGGAGCAATTAAGCCGCTGATCGTGACAAATATTGCACTCACCATCACTCCCAGTACAAGCATCCTCCTCCAATCCCCTCCGCCGATGCCTATACTTCCAAGCTTCTGTTCGGTTCTCTTCAGGACGACAAATATGGCAAGCAAAGCTGGAGCGTGCAAAACCAGCAGCCATGGGACATCGACCACATCGACGACAACACGCGGGCAAGCTGGGTCTACGGAAAATATGTGTGAGCAAGTATCAAGTTGAAACATATGGGTCGATACTCGCCAGAGAAGCACTGCAACAAACGACAACAAAATTATGAGCGAAGCTAGAATCGCTCCTCTCCTAGGGTCCGGAATCGCTATAGGTTCTGATCGCACCTTCAGGGCGTATGAGAACAGATGAATTACGGGAAGGAAGACAGCGAGCGCTATGATGCCCGCTACGATGACAAGCAAAGGCGGAAAAGCCAATCTGGGGTTTTCACTTCCCTGTCCGCGGACGATTCTGACTCGCCTGCATATTAGATCTCTCTGTACGAAAGAGCGTCCATTTTTCGTGGGGATCTCCGCAATCCCTTCAGGGCGCTAAAACAGGCATGCCGGAAACTGTTTTCCCTCGTAGAGCCATCCTGCTTTCTGAAGGGTTTAAATTCGCGGTGAGGTGGCACATCTGACCAAGAACGGCCGTGTCCGACAAGACCAAGACCCAGGATAGATGGGGCATAGCGCACATTTTCTCCTCATTCAACA
>CAYIBO010000013.1:0-19197 GCA_964361545.1 uncultured Candidatus Bathyarchaeia archaeon | reverse complement strand
GACCCTAAGGCTGCTCCTAGCGAGAAGGACAGGTTCAATCCACCGTAGGCGAACCCTCGCCTTGACCGGTAGACATCCCCCACGATCGAGTTGAAAGACGCTGAGAAAACTATCCCCACAATAGCAAGGAGCAGCCCCAGCACAGCGAGATGCCACAGCTCCCTAATCCAGATCAGGCCGAGAGATACAGGCAGGTTGGCCAGCAGTGCCAACGCAAGGGGTTTCAGACGCCCCATTCTATCACCGAGACCCGCAAGACGTGGTGCTACAAACGCTAGGAATAGAACCTGAGGGGCGTTCGCCAGCGCAATTAGAACAGCATAAGTGTTGACAGGCATTCCCGAGGGGAAGACTGTCTTCGTGACGTATACAGTAAGAAATGCCGCGATCGGAAGAAACCCTGCGCTGTTGAGGAAGTTGATGGCTGCAAGCCCCGCGGTGACTTGGCTACTCTTTGGAAGTGGAGGACGAGCCAACCCCTTTCCTACGGCGAATGGTCTAACGAGTTCTGTCGGCTTGATTCTAAGCGCATACATCCCACTCACAGCAGCAGCCGCTGCGAAAAAGTAGGGCGGAATATCCAGCCGGATGGGCAGAAGGAGAAGCCCCCCAATGGCACCCACAAGCATTCCACGGTTCACCCAGAGGTTTATTCTGCCAAACTCGCCACTTCGACCTCCACCTTCGGTCTCATCAGCCACAATGGCGGACGACGAGGTCCAGAAGAAGCCCGCGGCCAATCCCTGGATTGCACGTCCAATAGTTATGATAGTGGGGGAGGCTAGAGCAAAGGCCACTCCCACCAGGACCAAGCTGGCAACTCGCACGAACCCTCCTAGGGCTAGGGTCTTTGACCGTCCCACGCGGTCGGCCAGGACCCCGGCTATGGGATGCGAAACTATCTGCGCTGCGAAGACTGCCGCGGTGAAGACCCCTATGTCAAAGGCGGAAGCGTTGAGTGCGACGCCGAGAATCTGGATGTAGAAGTCCAAGAAGAAGAAACTGAAACCGGTATAGAACGAAGACCGTTCCAACAGTCGAAGGTTCAGCGATTGCAAAACAGGACCCTTTTGAGCCGAGACGGCTCGGGAGCATGGATTTAGGCTCTCTGAAGCAGCCTTGCAATCGCGCTTGAGGCTTGGAATAGCTAACTGTGGATGTCCAAGGCAATCCGGCGTAAGCTTTTAAGACAGTAGTAGCAAACACGACTCCATGAAAATCTCAAGTCTTGCAGTCGCAGTCTTTGTAGTTTCTACGCTGCTTCTCGCTACACCAATCGTCAGGGCTCAGACTGAACCTCTCAACTTCGTCGCACCACTTTCGGGCGGGCAAGAAGTCCCTGCTAGAGACACGCAGGGGAGGGGTCTGGCCAAGTTCCAGATAAGCCCAGACGGGACTATGATACACTTCCGGCTCATCGTTGCAAACATAGAGAACGTGATCGCATCCCACATTCACATCGGGCCAGCAGGCGTCAACGGACCAGTCGTCCTATTCCTCTATGGCCCAGCCCCAGCAGGCGGGGGACGAACTGACGGAGTATTGTCAAAGGGAGCCGCGACCGCATCCAACCTTGTCGGACCCCTGGCAGGCCACCCACTCTCGGATCTCGTCGACGCGATGATGAATGGAAACGCGTACGTCAACGTACACACAGATGACAATGTCGCTCCTGTCAACACTGGCCCCGGGGACTTCCCTGGCGGCGAAATCCGAGGACAAATTTTCCTAGCAGACTAGTCAGTACCCAGAACAGCCCGGCCATCTCCCCTTCTCCATTTCTTTTTTCCAAACCCTGTCATAAGGCGACAGTCTGCGATTAATTCCGGTTAGCTCGGAGATCACAATCTCCGACGGACGGATAAGAGAAGGAGGAGGAAGCGCGTTTTAGAGGTCTTGTGCTTGGCGAGAGCGAAAGCCGGGGGGGAGGCGGGCCCACTTTAAAGATTGGCTATGACACTCGCGAAATCTAGGCAGGATCAGTTGGCACCAGAGCGTAGGGCGGACTTCGTCCCCGGTCAGTTGTCCAAAGCCGACCTTGATGGTGGGGCATCGATCCCCCCAGTCGTCAGGAAGAACACCCTACTCCTCTCCTCCAGCCAGACACTTTACACAATAGTCGCGCAGATCAACGTCCTCCTGGGCGCTTTCATGATCCTTGGACTCACAGGCGACGTACGACTTGCAGGCCTCGGCACCGCCATCGCTTGGGGTGGCCGGCTCATGATAGTCTACCACAGCGGTAAACTCATGGACCGTCTAGGCAGAATCAAGGTCTTGCAACTCGGGACTTTACTCAGCATCATCGGGGCCATCACCGTTGCCGCAAGTCTCTTGGCCACCAATCTGGTCGGAACCATCTTGGGCCTCATCATTTACGGGCTCGGTGTGGGAGCCACAAACCAGAACAGGGTCGCTGTAGCCGACATGTATCCGGCTCACAGAAGGGGCGAAGGAATAGGCTACCTCCTCACTGCTAGCGTCGTGGGCGCACTCGCGGCCACACCCTTCGTATTCGCAGGAACAATCCTAGCCGCATCTCTAGGATTCGAAAGCCCCACCCTACCCTACGCGGCAATCCTCTGGCTCTCAACAATAGTCCTGCTGGTGCCCGCCATCATACTTACAGCTCTCATAAGACCCGACCCTAAGAGCATAGCCGAGAACCTTCCAAACTACTACCCGAAACAATCCACTAGCTCCCCCAACCTGCCCCTGGCAGGCAACCCTAGCAGCTCGATCCGGGTAATGTCTTATCCAGTTCTGGCAACGTTCGCAGTATCAGGCCTAACACAAGGCAACATGACGATGAACATGGCATTTGTCCCAGAAGTCCTCCACTTCCACGGCGCTGCGATCATCATAATTTCGACCGCGATTACGCTACACATCATCGGAATGTACGGCCTCGCCACACCGTTGGGCCGGTGGGCTGACAGGTTCGGGCGACGTCAGATCCTCCTGCTGGGAGCCGGAATCTCCGGGGTAGGCGCACTAGTCACACCTCTTGCCACGGACTTCTGGACGATAACGCTGGGCATATTTCTGGTAGGACTCGGCTGGAGTGCTGCCACGGTCGCCTCCACAGCCCTCCTTTCGGACATGTCGAGGGCCGGTGAAAGGGGAAGAGTGATTGGCCTCAACGACTTCGTACTGGGAGCCGCGGCTCTCATCTTTCCCATATCAGGCGGAATATTTCTCGGACCCGCTCGCAATTTCCTCGCACTAGCAGGTTTCGGTTTCCTGGCATCGATCCCAGCACTCTTCTTGGCCTTCTTCTTGAAGGAGAAGAAAACCTAACGTTACGGCTGCTGAAGCGGAACTCTCAAGATAATCCTCATATCGGAAAATGAACCAGCTGAATAACCGGAAGCGAGGCGTCGAGCGAGAGAATCCTAGTTGAATGGCATCATGTAAGGGTGATTCATCTTGAAATGGAAACAGTTGAAACACAACGGTGTCGCATTTCCCGTACCCTTCGAGCCCAGGAAGCTCTCCGTACGAATCCGGGGTGAGATGGTTCAGCTCTCACCTGAAGCTGAAGAACTCGCTTACGCTTGGGGAAAGAAGAGAACTACTCCATACGTCCAGGACCCGGTCTTCCAGTCCAATTTCCTCTCCGACTTTCTCAAACTACTCCCGCCGAAGTACGCCGACACAAAAATGGCCGACATCGACTTCATGCCTGTTCACGAATTCCAGACCAGAGAAGAGCAGCTCAAAACGGACCTAGTCTACAAGAGACAGCTCGCCGCCCACCGGAAACAATTGAGGATGGAACTCAAGGAGAAGCATGGTTATGCAGAGATAGACGGGACGAAGACAGAAGTCGCCAACTGGATGGTCGAACCTCCCAGCATATTCATGGGCCGGGGCAGCCATCCCATGCGGGGCCTCTGGAAGCCCAGAATCTATCCTGAGGATGTGGTGTTGAACCTCTCGGAAGACGCGCCGGTCCCGCCGGGCCATTGGAGAGAGATTGTTCACGATCACGAGTCTATGTGGCTGGCTTACTGGGTTGACAAGCTCAGCAACGTCCGAAAATACGTATGGCCCTCCGACATCTCCGACCTCCGCCAAGAACGGGACAAGATGAAGTACGACACGGCGCGGAAACTTGAGAAACGCTTGCCCGATATCCGCCAGTACATCGAAGAGAACCTGCTCTCGCCGGACGTGAAGATCCGGAAGCTCGCGACAGTCTGCTATCTCATCGACAACCTTGCGATGAGGGTCGGCGATGAGAAGGAGGAAGATGAGGCGGACACGGTAGGAGCCTCGACCCTACGAGTGGAGCATCTCAAGTTCACGCCTCACGATGTAGAGTTTGACTTTCTCGGAAAGGACAGTGTCCGATGGCAGAAGACCCTCAAAGTTGACGGGACAGACTCACCTATCCGCAGGAACTTGCAAGAGTTCTGCGCGGGCAAGAAGAGGGAGGACCTGATCTTCGACGGCATCGCTTCAGAAAGCGTCAACAGGTTCCTCGGACACGCCATGAAGGGTTTGACGGCGAAGGTTTTCCGAACCCACCATGCCACGGCGACAGTGAAACACTACCTCAGCAAGCACAACAGCTTCAAGGCAGAAGACCCGCCCTTCGTAAGGCTCCACCATGCCAGAATGGCGAACCTTGAAGCGGCCGTAAGGTGCAACCATAAGCGGACCCCGCCGAAGACTTGGGAGTCGAGCCTCCAGAAGAAACAGCTACGCCTCACAGAACTATCGACCAAACCTGTCAAGACGGAGAAACAGGCCGAACGGCTGAGGCAACGTGTTGAGAAGTTGAAACTTGACCTGGAGTTGCAGAAGAAGACCCGAGACTACAACCTCAACACTTCCCTCCGCAACTACATCGACCCCCGGGTCTACAAGAGCTGGGCCAACAAGGCGGAGTTCGACTGGAAGTCTATCTATTCAAGAACGCTTCAGAGAAAATTCCTCTGGGCCACCAGAGCAAAGGCATAACCCATCGAAAAATCCTGAGATTAGTTTCTCCACGGTCCGAAACCCCAAACCAGGGTCTTTGGTCTCGGGGTAGCTGACGTATCGCCTCCTAGGGCCGAGCTGAAAACCCAGCTTCTGGATTTTCCCAGCAAAATAGGCTCAAAACAAGCCCCTCCCACGAATCTAAGCTCGCAGTTTTCAACTGTAAGACTTTCACGCGGAGAATCCCCTGATTCTGCAGGAATCCACAAGAGGCTTCCAAGCGCAATCCACGCCCCAAACAGCCAAACACGCCCAAAACACCCACCAGACAGCAACCACCGCCACGCACCCCCCCTATAGGGGTGGGGGTATGCCAACAGAATCCCGCGACACAAGACCCGGGAGAGCCAAACTGTCTCTTCAGTTTCACTCAAAGCAGAACTGAGGACTAGTCTTCCTCGTACGGGAACTTCTTCAAAGGCTTAGCGGGAGGCTTGCCCTGAGGCTGCGAGCCCTCCTTCCCAGAATCCTTTCCAGCGGGCTCAACAGTCCTCGCCTCAGAGACCTGAGACTTAACGTTGCTAAACCCCATCGGAATCAGAGGACCCGACGGCTTCCCAGCAACAGATTGCAAAACCCTACCAGGCTGAGCCACAGCACCCTTCGGCGCAACCTGAGGACCCGCAAAAGGCCGAGTGGCAGGTCTGGCCTGCGAAGGACTAGCCAAGCCTCCTGGGCCAACAATAACACCGGGTGGAACACTCTTCGGAACAGGAACGGGAATATACGGCTGCTTCGAACCCGAAGAAGAAACCACGCCGGCCGGACTACGAGGAACCGGAGATGGGTTCAAGATCCCAGTCGTCTCACTCACATGTCTCGGGCTGTCTTCCCAAGTCGATGGGTCAAACCCACCTGCCTGAGTTGACGACCTATCCAGGGGCCTCTCCGAACCCTTCTCCTGAACCAACGCCGACCTGTCCACAGACCTCTCCAGTGCAGCAACAGGCGGAGACCTAATCTGAACTGGAATGCTCGTCTGGGCCACCGACTTCTGTTCAACCCGAGAAGGCGGAACAGGGAGCACGGGACTCTGCTCAAACACGTTTTCGCCAAAGCTAGACGCTGACGATCTGACAGCGGGACCAGGCACAGCCGGCCCCGCCTCAATAGGGGTCCTGAACGCTCTCTCCCAAGACCCAGACCGAGGTTCAGCAGGCTGGGCTGAGACCTGAGACAATCCCACGTGCGCCTTCTCCAGCTTCAACTCCGCCACCTGGGCCTCAAGAACAAGGTTCCTCTTCATCAGATTCTCCAACATCTGAAGCGCCCTCTCCAGGCGTATGCCCGGCCTGAGGCCCCTTTGAAACTTGAACGCGAGAAAAATCGACAAACCAGCAATGATCACAAGAATAGAAATGTCAACCGTTGTGAAGGATAGCTGGGGAAACCGTCCCAACTGAGCTGCTAAGCCCTGGCTAATGGACGGATTGTTGGCATACACCAGAAACAACCAGTAGCCTAACCAGCCAATTAGTGCAGTTTCCAAGGCTACCAGCCTGACCAGAAGCCTTCTCAACACAACACCCTCCGAACCCGATCCGAAGACAAGCTAGACGCTGACGAGTAGGACCCTAAGCCTTCGTGTAACCAGCGCCCACGCCCAAGGGTCCACATTACTTCTCCACCAGCTTATCCTTCCGCAAAGTCTTCAAAATCGTATCCAGCGCAGTATCCCAATCCATCTCCCCAGCCGGTGGAACATCCGAAGCTGGCTTAGACTCAGACGAGGAAGAGGAAGAAGGGGAAGGCTCAGAACCTGGAACAATGCTAGGGGACTTCTCTTGTGGGCCCCGAGGGGGAGGTTGCCGATTGCCAGTCCCCGGCGGAACCCACTGTTGCGGGCCAGGCCTTTGCCCGGGCAAAGGAGGTCTAGGGGGTGGAATGCCGCCCTGGATAGAACGAGGCTGATTGAAAGGCCCCGGACCGCCAGGAGGTCGTCCCTCTGGAGGCCGCATCGCGCCAGGATAAGCTAGGGGTCGAGGAGGAGGCTGAGGTTGAGCAAAGGGGGACCGCTGAGGAGGAAGCGGGCCCTGCCTCGCAGGTAGCCCGGCGGGAGGAGCAGGCTGTGATCCCGAACCAGGCCCGGTCGGCGGAAGCCACTTTTGCGGCGGCGTGTACCCCTGCTTGGGAACAGGATCTACCCACTGAGCAGGCTTACCGACGGACTCAGGAGACTGCCACTTCGAGCCTTGAAACATCGGAGGCTGCTGGGTCCCTGGTCCAATAGACTGACCTGTTGACAGTTTGTCATTCCCTGTGGAGACCTCTAAACCAGGTTTGGGATAGGGTGCACCGGGCTCAACTTTGCGTTCTGGGGCTGGTGGAGGTTCCGTTCGCCACCGAGGGGGTTGAGAAAGCCCTCTATCAGACTCGGTTGAGATGCGCGGAACTGGAAACTGAGATTGGTCCGATCGATAACCTTGCAGGCCTGTAGGAGGCACGGGTTTGGCCTGCTCAGCCTTCAGAGTTTGGGAAGAGGTCGGGGTGGAAGTTTGCGAAGGCCCGACGGACCCGGTCTCCGACCGTTGAGGTAGGACAGAACCGGGTGAAGCAGGCCTGGCAGTTGTGGACCATGAGACGGAGGGAGCACCTCGCTGGCTGCTGGGGCTTGAACCCCTGGAGAGAGGAGGAACCGCGTACGCAGTATGTCTAGCAGGCTGCGTCCCGGAAGCGATTGAGCCAAGACCACTACTCTGTGAAGCTGTACCACTCGTCGGGGAGGGCAAAGTACCCTGCCTAAGCGGCCTGGTCTTCTGTAGTTTGGCAGCAGCAGACTGCTCCGGATGCCTCCTTTTGAGGAGTAGATAGCCCAACCCGGAACCCCCCCCTAGGCCGAGGGTGAGAACCAGGAAAGGATAGATTTGGCCGAAGGTTATGTTGACGTAATTCCGAAAAGGCTCGTCGTAGAAGTAGTTGTTAATCAGCCACAGGGAAAGTATGACGTTCAGAGCCACGGAAACGAGCGCTCCGAGACGGGGCTTCAATAGTCATCCTCCGATTTGGTCTTTTTAGAGGGTCTGACAGTATTTCTTACAACGGACACGAGACGTGTGAAGCCAAACCCGGAGGCGGCCATTAAGACGACTATCAGGAATACGGGATTGAACGAGCCGAAGTACTGCTGTTCGTACACGTTGTAGACGTACTCCACAATTAGCCAAGCGCCAAAGAAAAGTACGATCATGTACTCGAAGAGGGAGGTAACTAGAGTCGTCTCGTAGACACCTCTGCCCGCGGACTCTTCACTAGCCCAGCCCAACAATGTCTCCACATACCTCCTACTGCCACTCTTCTTGGGTTGGGCCTCCTCTCCCTCAACCCCCAATAATCCTCAACGTGTCAGCCACTTTCCCCCAATTACCATAAGGGTGTTGTAACCTTGGAAACCCGCAACGTAGTACATCACCCGAAGAACTGAGAGGATTATGTTCGGGGCAGTCTTTCCTCTAAATCCAGCGCTCTCCAGCCGTAGCTTAAATAGGCTGGAAAGAGAATTCGATCAAACTCCCAAGTGAGAGACTGGTGACCCAGGAAGCCGCCAAGAAGTATGAAGTTGTAGAGGACGTCCCTGGGGTCGGACCCGCCACTGCGGAGAAACTGAAGGAACTAGGCTTCAACACTATCGAAAGCCTCGCCGCCGCCACGGTTAGAGAATTAGTCCCGGCAGGCATCGGGGAGAAACAAGCAGCTCGGATTATCGGCGAGGCTCGAAACAGTATCTCGCTATCCTTCGTCAGAGCCGACGAACTGATGAAGATGAAAGAAAACGTTCTCCGCCTCACAACAGGTAGCAAAGCATTCGACGAACTCATTGGCGGAGGTCTCGAATCTCAGACAATAACAGAGTTCTACGGAGAATATAGCGTGGGAAAGTCTGTCCTCTGCCACCAGCTGGCCATCAACGTCCAGCTGCCGGTTGGACGAGGAGGACTCGACGGCGGGGCCTTGTATCTTGACACAGAGCAGACCTTCCGCCCAGAATGGATAGTAAGAATGGCGAGGCAGGCCGGACTTGACCCTGTGACAGCTGCCCAGAGAATCATCTATTCGGAAGCCTACAACTCAGACCATCAAATGCTTCTCCTGGAGAAAGCTGACCAAGTCATAAAGGAGAACGGCATCCGCCTCATCATCATTGACTCGCTGACCTCCCACTTTAGAAGCGAGTACCTTGGAAGAGAAATGCTGGCGGAAAGGCAGCAACGCCTCAACAACCACATGCACCGCCTCATCCGGCTTGCAAGAGGCTTCAACGCCGTAGCTGCGGTCACCAACCAAGTCATGGCCAAGCCCGACCAGTTCTTTGCCAACACCGTTGACGCCGTGGGAGGACACATCGTCGCACATACCAGCCACACTAGAATCTTCATACGCCGAGCAACAAATAGCCCCATAAGAATAGCAAGGCTGGTATCAAGCCCCTACCTCCCAGAGGGCGAGAAAATATTCAAGATCACTGAAACAGGAATACAGGACGTTTCGGAAGACGATGAAGTCAAAAGACGCCGCTAGAGCGGCCTCCGTGATACCGCAACTTTCAGTGGCCAAATTCATTCAAAGCGTGGAAGAGAGAGCCTGGACGGAAGCAGAAAAAGAGCTGGACATCATCAGACAAAAATCGGAAAACTCCGCTTGGTCAAGGGGCTACGTCAAGGCACTAGAAGGACTACTCTTGACAAACAGGAACAACGATGACAAGTACATCTACCTTCCAAAGGTCCTAGCCAACAGAACAGAAGACACAATCGGCTCGTTGAGAAAGGAGTTCGCCGAATTTGCCTCGAACGAGCTTCACGGAGAATATGACAGAGGATACTTCAAGGCATTGGAGGAATACCTAGGGCTAATCAGCACATTGAAGAGTTCAGACGGGAAACAGCCTCCACCTTCGCCCGGTCTAGAGGCGAAAAAGGAAGTCACGGCAGAGGAGGAGCATAAAGAATAGTGTTGAACAAGGTTATTGCAAAAATCAGCCAGATTATGTAACTGCCCATTCCAAGCGAAATGTGCTTCCTTGGACCCGCGAGTTCTGTACTACCATAACCCAGAACATACTTGACCAGAAAGACCGAGAGAGCGTAGAAAAGCACCCCAAGTCCAACAGCGTACACTGTGCCCAGGACGATTCCGCCAGTGCCAAGTCCCAGAGCCGTGTAGATAGCTCCCGCCAAGACAGCGAAGCCCAAACGGGACCAGTAAACGACAGAAGCCGGGGAAAACCTATAGGTTTTCTCTTGCTTAGATGTCTGAACTGCGACATCCGAACCGGTGCTCATTGAAACCAAGGCGAGTAAGCCTCCAGGGCATTTGATAACGTTTGCTGGATGAGCTCAGTGTCCACATGAAGATTTTATACATGGCACACTTTGCAAGCGTTCCGCCTTGTCAGTCCATGAGGCCGAGCCGGAGATACTAGTTCGCGACATCATGTCCAGGCCACCTATCACCGCAAAGGAAACTGACACCGTAACAACCGTCTCAAAACTCATGGTCAAACACAACATAGGCTGTGTCATCATCACTGACAAGGCAGGAAAGCCCACAGGCATAATCACGGAGCGAGACATCGTACAGCGAGTAGCTGCCAAAAACATTCTGCCATCCGAAATCAAGGTCGCAGACACCATGTCGAAACCTGTGATGACCATCGCACCCGGCACTTCAATAAACGAGGCTGCAAAGCTGATGAACAACAGCAAGATCAGACGTCTCGCCGTGATCGATAATGGAAAGCTGGCCGGAATCCTCACTATGAAGGACATTCTACAAGTAACACCAGCCCTGATCGACCTAATATCGGAAAAGAGTCGCATCACGGGACTGGAAAGCCCCCGCTCTCAATCCCGCCTAGCCGGATACTGCGACGAATGCGAAGCCTGGTCTGAGCATCTCATACAGAAAGAAGGAGTATTCGTCTGTCAAGACTGTACCAAGGACCTTGGTCCTCCTGAAGAACCCTAGACCACACGGCGATGCTCAGGACCACAACATCCTCATAGAGAACTGCAAGATATGGACAGGGCGAAACATCCGGCAAGGATCTATTCTAATACAGAGGGGGAAGATTGGCAGAATAGCTCGCAGAATCTCTGACCCGCCTGACGAACGAATCAGGGCCCGAGGGATGTTGGCCCTGCCGGGACTGGTCGATGTGCATGTTCACCTCCGGGACATGGACCTCGCCTACAAAGAAGACTTTACCACAGGAACAGCGGCCGCTGCAGCGGGCGGTTTCACAACTGTCTTGGATATGCCCAACACACAGCCTCCTACGGATTCTGCGGACCGCCTAAACGAAAAGATGGAGCGGGCGAGGAGCAGGGTTCTAGTCGATGTGGGCTTTCATGTGGCCGCTGTCCCCGATGAGAGACAACTTGGGAATATGGTAGCGGCTGGAGCCTTCTCCCTGAAATTGTACTTACCCAGTCCCATATCCCCCCTGGCAGTTGAGAGCGACCGAGTTCTTACGGGAATAATCAGAGCCGCGGCCCGCCACAGACTTCCGTTAACAGTCCACGCAGAAGACGGAAAAGTCATCGAAACAGCCGCTGAGAACAGGATTCGATCGTTTGCCGAACTCGCAAAACTGCGTCCCCCACGGGCAGAGACCAGTGCCATACTGAGAATGCTCAAGTTGCTGAAACAGGCGAGCTGTCCAGTTCACTTTTGCCACATAACTCTCTCTTCCAGCTTAACAAGAATCAGGCAATCCGGTATCAAGAGTCTATCTTCCGAGGTGACACCTCACCACCTCCTTCTATCCGACAAATCCCTCGTCAAGAAGAAGTGGAAGGCCTGGATGGTCCCCCCTCTGCGACCTGATGCAAACAGAAAAAGCCTGCTCGCTGCCACTGCAAGGGGACTAGCCAACGCAATCGCAAGCGACCATGCCCCTCACATGATTCAGGAGAAGGCGCGTTCCCCGACAGATAGCCCGCCGGGAATTCCAGGGCTTGAAACTACCCTTCCCCTAATTCTGACACTGGCAAACAAGGGAATTATTCCCCTGTCCAAGGTCATCGACTTACTTTCAACGGGTCCAGCACGCCTTTTCGGACTGACCTCAAAGGGAAGGCTAGAAGAGGGGCTGGACGGAGACGTTGTCCTCGTTGACCTGAAGCGGAAAGCCAGAATCAATCCTGAAACCTTTCTCACAAAGGCGAAGTTTTCCCCATTCGAGGGAATCCAAACGCAAGGAGTTGTCCGTACGACTATCGTTGGGGGGAGGATTATCTACAATGATGGAGAAATCGTTGCCAAGCCGGGCAGTGGGAGGGTGCTCAGGAGGAGATGAGGTTCATCGCTGACGGTATGCTTGGAGGACTAGCCAGGTGGCTTAGGATACTTGGACATACAGTTGTGTACGAGTCCAATTCCAGCGATGACAAGCTACTAAGTGAGGCCGCTGCTCAGGAGATGACTTTGCTAACAAGAGATGAGGAACTTCACAGGAGGGCATTGGCCAGAAACATTCCCTCGATTCTCGTGTCCGGCGAGAGCGAGGAGGAGCGGCTTGCCCAGATGGCGAGAAGTCTCGGAATCTCCTTGGAGATTGACATGGAGAGCACCCTGTGCCCAGAGTGCGGGGGCAGTCTCAGAGAAACCCCGAAGGTAGACGTCTCCAGTATTGTCCCAGCGACGAGCCTAGAGCTGTACGCTCAGTTCTGGAAATGCCAGAATCAAGCCTGCGGAAAGGTCTACTGGATGGGCAGCCACTGGAAGCAGATTAATCAGACGCTGACTAGGGCGAGAAAGTCAGCTGGACTGGAAGCGTGAACCTGATTGTTGAACCTCGCGGAGGGAACATTGCTTGTTAGGACTGCAAGAGAGGCAATTGAGTCCTATCTCTCCGGAGGCCAACTCAACATGCCTTCGGCATCTCCTCCAAGCCTGATGGAACCTCTCGGAGTCTTCGTTACTCTGCTTGACAATTCACCCGGGAGGATGCTCAGAGGCTGCATCGGTAACCCCTTCCCAGAAAAACCTCTGCTCCGCCAGACAGCCATATCCGCGGTTGAGGCGGCTACCATGGACCCTCGATTCAACTCAGTCAGACTTGATATGAAACGAATCATACTGGAAGTAACGGTTTTCTCCTCGCTGGAGAAGGTCGAGACTAGTAATCCTCTCAGGCTTCGCAACGAAATCGTAGTGGGCCGTCATGGGATCGTCGTAAGTGGTGGTGGTCAAAGAGGACTCCTGTTGCCGCAGGTTGCGGTCGAGGAAGGTTTCGACTCAGAAGAGTTTCTTTCGCAGTGCTGTCTTAAGGCGGGACTGCTTCCCGACGCCTGGTTAACGGGAAAGGTCCAGGTCTCTCGGTTCAAGGGACAAGTCTTTTCAGAAGAAAAGCCAGGGGGACCAGTTTTTGAAAGAGAGCTGCTCAACCCGGGACATCAACAATGAAGCTCTACATCGGACCCTGTGGCTTAGGACTAGGCCACATAACCCGGTGTGAGAGAATAGCCCGGGAGTTCTCGAGCAGGGGCGACGATGTCATCTTCTCATCATACCTTGACGGCCTGGACTATCTTCGAAGAACTGGCCTGAAACACTTCAGTGCCTTTCCCATATCGTTCAGGACTAGAGAAGACGGAACAATCGACCCCAAATTGACAGCGACTAGGAACGGGGTTACGGTGGGCCTGTGGAAGTTTGTTAAGCAACTCTTAGGAGAGATCAGACAAATCGGACTGTACCAGCCCGATGTTGTCATCTCCGACACGAGAGTCTCAACACTCCTTGCTGCCATCCTAATGAGAAGACCGACCTGCCTGATCATCAACCAGTATTCAGTCCAAATCCCGACCCAGACGCATTCACGGGGACTGGCGGACCGTGTAATGCTCCTTCTCGGGAGGATCATCTGGAAGTATGCTTCCACTCTTTTGGGACTAGTATGGGGAATGAGCGACGCGATAATTGTCCCCGATCTGGAGTACCCGTACACGATCTCCGCCTACAACTTGTCTATCCCGCCTAGGATCGCGAAAAAGGTGAGATTTGTAGGCCCCATGACCCAAAAAACTCCGAAACCCATCCCCAACGGAGTTTCGATCAGGTGCGCAAAATCTCAAACCACCATCTTTGCGTGTGTCAGCGGGCCCGCGAATGACCGAAAATATCTCGTCCGGGTTCTATCCCAAGGTTTGAGAGAATTCCCTGAAGAATGGAAGGTGGTCTTGAGTTGTGGCGACCCCAACGGGTCCTCGATTCCAAGAAAGGAAGGAACCTCTACCGTATTCGAATGGATGAACGAGGCCCTCTATGACGAGACTTTCAAGAACGCCAGCGTCATCATCGCCAGGGCAGGGCACGAAACCATCATGAAGGGTGTTGCTCTTGGAAAACCTCTCGTGCTAATCCCACCTCCAAACCATACTGAGCAGACGAATAACGCACGGCGAGCGACGGAACTCGGAGTGGGCCTCGTTCTACGGCAGGGATCATTGGACAGCGACATACTGGTGAAAGCTGTGTCGGAGAGCATGGAGAAGTGCAGCGAAAGAGCTGTTGAGATATCCAGAATCCTTTCCGCTCACAGCGGAACAGAGGCAGTGGTCAAGACGGTGTACGGCCTCGCGCGGGCTCGGTTCTGACCTGTCTGGCTGCGTAGTGCTGAGTTACAAAACAGTAATAGGATATGAATCGGGCTCCTCGTTGGAAAGTTGAGCAACATCAAGCATCTCCTAGGCGAGGAAAATATCCTTGCTGAGTGCTCTGGCGTAAATTACTCAGTCTACGTCACAGAGTCCCGTCTTCTCGTGGGGAAGAGGTTCACCTTGGGAGAGAGCTATGTCAACGTCCCCCACTCTAACGTCAGCACGTTAGAGTTGATTACGAAAAGCATTCTTCCCCCTCTGACCTTCGCAACTATAGCCATCATAGGAAGCATTCTTGTCTGGTGGTTCCCAGGCCAGGGAAGGACTGCTCTGCCCGCGTTTCCGTACGATTTTGTCTTGCTGGGTCTCGCGGGCGTGTTTCTCGCTTCCCTGGTGGGCTTATGGTGGCGCAAGCGTGTGGCAGTTCTGAGGATTGGTATTGTAGGGTCCAATGAGCCGATTACTGTGAAGTTCGTGAGGACTTCTAAGGCTGAGAGTGTCTTCCGGGCACTGAAGGGCTAATCGCAACAACTAGGACCCTCCATTTCTCGACGGTACGTATCCTTGGAAGGCTTAAGGGCCTGCTTGCAGGGCTCACAGCAGATTGTCTGAGAGAATTTGTGATGGAAACCGTGTACTTCTGTACCAAGACTCGAGAAGAAAATGGGTGGCAATGGTCTCGAAGACGAAGTTCCATACTCACAGAGGATTCGTCAATCTTGAGGAACTTGTAGGGAAGAGATACGGTGAGCCCATCAGAACTAGCCTGGGGCAGACCCTTTGGACGTTCAAGCCTAGAGCGGTGGATGTTGTGGAGGCTTTTGACCGGCCCACGCAGATCCTCTATCCGAAGGACATAGGGTATGCGCTCTACCAGCTGGACGTGAAATCCGGCGATAGGGTTGTGGAGGTGGGAGCTGGGAGCGGCGCCATGACCGCGGCACTGGCCCGGACTGTGGAGCCAGGTGGTCATGTTTTCTCTTATGAGATGCGGCCGGATTTCTTGGAGGTCGCCCGCCGGAATGTCGAAAGAGCAGACTTATCGTCGCATGTGACTTTTCACAACAAGGACCCGTCTGGGGAATTTGACGAGACGGATGTTGATGTTGTTGTCTTGGACTTGGGAGACCCGTGGAAGATTACTGGGGCTGCGTGGAAGGCATTGGCTGGTGGTGGGATGCTAGCGGGGTTTACGCCGACGTTCAACCAGTTGGAGAGGTTGGCAGAGAGTTTGAGGAAGGAGGGTTTTCTGGTCTTGGAGGCCGTGGAGGTGTTGACGAGGCAGTTGAAGACGGAGGCTGGGAAGCTGAGGCCTGAGTCGAGGATGGTGGGGCATACTGCCTATATTACGATTGCACGGAAGGTTCTCTCCTCGGAGGGCGAGGTGGTTCCATGAGGTGCGTCATCTATATACGAGGGTAGTTTGCGGTTTGGGTTAGTGGGTGGGTTTCATGAGCTTGGAGAGGGTTGAGATTCGCAACTTTCTGAAGGGTATTCTGATCGTGGCTGCGGGTGCATTGATGATTCTGCCCGCCTACCTGAATTACGTGATCTTCTCTAGGCTTCGTTTTGAGCTTGTGGTCTCCCTTTCCATTAGCATCATGCTGTTTGCCCTTGGAGTGTTGATTTTCATCCTCGCAGTTGGTACAGACGCCTTTGAAAAGAAGCAGTAGGGACGTCTCTCGATCTGAATACTCGGGACGACCCTGTCGGACCTCTTTCCTCTACTATCGGAAGAACCCGGTCTAACCGACTATTCTAAGGTCCAAGTGGAAGAATTGGATTCCAAAGTAAGCATGCTTCTTGTGTCTCTAAAGTCTGTTGACTTACCCGGTCTGTCGCGGTGACCGTTTCCTATTCGGGTTATTCTTCGCCCTTTCTTGCGGTTTCGGGGTTGTATTGGGCTCGTTCACGAGGAATTGTACCCCGGATTTTGAGAGATTCTCCGAACGATTTAGATGCGGGTCCGACCTTACCGCCTCGAATTTCCTGCAGAGGCTTATTCCGGGCTTCTTTGGGCGATAGCTCCGCTCTTCCAACCCCTTTTCTTGGGATGACGGGTCCGAGGCCTGCGTAAGTGAAATTACTATGGTCACAGGCTAGTGCTGGTGTTGACAGATTCGTTGAAGATCAGCGCTGTCATCCCGGTCTATAATGAGGAGGAGGTGATCGACGAATTCTCTTCTAGACTTGTGGAGTCTCTTAAGGAAACCGCTAGCGACTACGAGGTAATTTTCATTGTTGAGGGAGATGACGGGACGCTGGCGAAACTCAAAGAGCTCACCACCGCAAACCCAAGAATAAGGCTGGACTATAACGAGAAGCGGCTGGGGCTTGGAAAGGCGATGAAAAAGGGGCTGAGCCTCATCTCCCATGACGCTGACTATGTACTCACTATGGACGCGGATTTGAACCACCAGCCCGAAGAGATACAAAAGCTGCTCAAGGCCAGGGACGAAGCCGACATCGTCGTCGGGTCCAGGTCAAGAAATCATGGCATGGTCGGCAAGCTGCCCCTGTTCAAACGGGTCGTGAGCGGGACTACAAACTGGCTTCTCAGGAGCGTGTTCAAGATACCGTCCAGTGACGTAACCTCCGGTTTCAGACTCTACTCAGCTAACGCCGTGGAGAGCGTCCGAGACCAGCTCACCTCGACGAACTTCGAGGTCACCGCGGAACTCCTCATACTGGCCAAAAGGAAAGGCCTCACCATCACCGAGGTCCCCATAACATTCATACCCCGCCCTAGGGGAAACAGCAAGCTCAGCTTCGTCAGAAGCGGAATAGGCTACGCCAAGCTACTTGCAAAGCTAGGGTTCTAGAAGGGCTGGTCTATAGCCATCCCTTGAGGGCCTGCTGATTAGCTTTCGGATGCTTCTGAAGAATCTCAGCGCATTTCTGTAGGCTGAGCTGCTTGAACTCTATCCCCATCTTGGCCAGCAACGACTGAGACCCCTTAGCCAGACTCGGTGCAACAATCATGGGCCGGAGACGCTTACCAGCGGGCGGAGGAAGATACTTCAAGTATTCGACCAACTGTTTGATGGCCGGAACCCCTGCAGGGTCCTTCTTGATCTCGATGACCACAGTGTTGCCGTCCGAGTCCGACGCGTAGACATCGACAAACCCCGGGGCGACTTTCTTCTCAAAGTCCATGATGTTCAGGCCAGGCTCGATGATGTCTGGTTGGAGGATTATTGCTCGTTGCATGTCTTCTTCACTGGCATGGAGGTAGAACTCTGCTTCGTCTTGGAGGTCAAAGGTCCCCAAGAACTGCATCCTCTTCACCACAATAATGAGACTCTCAAGCGGACTCGGGCGAACCGCTTTGACAACCAAACTCTCTCCTTCAATCGCAGTCTGAATTACGCACCCTGACGGCTGCCAGTTGATGGGCCGATAATCCCGGGCACGATGAACCAGAACGCAACCATCCTTCTTCAAGACCACCAGCCTCTCACCCTCCCCCAGCTGGCTGCCAGTCCGGCCCGAATAGTTCACCGTGCAGAACGCAATCAGGACAACAAGCTTCCTGCCCTCCACCCCCCTAGCAATCTCGTCCCGCGCCACATCCAAGGCCGGACGGTCCAACACGGTCATCTACCGGAAACCCGAAAGATTCATTGCACCCCTACTGGGATATATCGACCTCGGCTTGCCCCCAGACGACCCTGCCAAAATCGCAGAATACTACGACTCACTTTCAAACTCATACGACCAACTGTATGGAGAAGAGCAATCAAAGAAACATCAAAAGGTCTTGACTCTTGTCGGAGGCAAAAGGTTCGACCTTCTCATTGATGTCGGCTGTGGCACAGGAACAATGCTAAGACAAATCGCAGGACACTCTACCAGAGCCGTTGGAACAGACATCTCACTGGGCATGTTGAAGAACGCCGCTGGAAATGCCAAGAGTGGGAATGTTGATCTTCTCAGGGCCGATTGCTCTGCCCTTCCCTTCAGAAGCGCAGTGTCAGACTGCGTACTATCCATCTCAGTTATGAAAATGGACCATGCCCAGACTCAGCTCTCAGAGCTTTGGCGGGTCGCCAAGCCTGGTGGAGCTCTAATGCTGACGGCTTTTCACTTCGACCGGGGCACCACATCGCTTCCGAAGCCATTTGGAACCTCGATGCATCTGAAGGTACCCCTCTCTGCTAGAGAAAGCCTTTACCTGATAACCTTGCCAGAGCGGATCTAGGCCAAGCTAGATTTCCAGAGATGATTCCCTGCAGGTTCCTTTAAGAACAAGGAACATGGTTGTCAGGTTCGACACCAATGCCAGGATGTTCACACCAGTGGCGGGGAAGGGGTCAGATGGCCCGATGCATACGCTGTGGTAAACTGAAGAGCGAGTTCAGGAAGGAACAGCACAGCCGTAAGATGATGGAAAGAGAAATGGCCGAGTCGACATAAGCCGGCTGGACAAAGAGTTTTTATTGTCTGTAGGGAGACCGTCTTCTCAAGGCATTCCATTGGAACCCTCAAGAAAGCCACTGAACCTTCTGGTTCGAAAGCTCAACGGAGATGTCGCAGTCAAACTGAAGAACGACTGTGAGTATCGTGGCAAGATGATCGATTGCGACAGTCACATGAACATCATTCT
>CAYIBO010000012.1:0-19408 GCA_964361545.1 uncultured Candidatus Bathyarchaeia archaeon | reverse complement strand
CTCACTTTCCTGTTGGTCTTGGACAAGCGGAAGAGTTTCAGGTAGCCTGCGTAGCTGGGTCACGCTGCACGGTTGACATTTCAGGCGTGGTCTTGTCAGAAGTAGAAGCACGCATTTTCGCAGCGTAGCAGCGAGGGCACGAAACTAGTGGACGGTGACCCCTCGACCTCGCCTGTACCATCTGGAACCCGCACACCTTGCATTTTCGACTGAGAATTGTGAGAGTTCCGAACTGTGGAAGGGGGAGGCTGAAACTGCAATTTTTCTCCCACTTGCCCGTACATCCTAGGAAGCGTTTTCCAGATTTCCGGTTCCGTACGATCTTCAAGACTGAGCTGCACTGGGGACAGGGAGATTCGAACGTGAGCTCCGCGATTCTTTGGGCAGACACAACTTCGCTTAACTGGGCCCCTAGGTTCTCTTCTCGGGCCATGAGTTCCAACATGACCGGTCGAAGATGGGCTATAGCCCCCATCAAAACCAGTCTACGAGTCGTCTTCTGCTGCCGGATATCATCCATCAAGTTCTCCAGTCTTGCGGTAAATTCTGGGTCGATGATCAGTGGGCAATGTTTGGCCAGAAGCTGAGTGACATGGATCGCAAGGGGTGTGGCTCGCATGCGAAGATCCTTGACGTAGCCCCGGCGGTAGAGCATCTCGATAATCTCTGCTCTGGTGGCTTTCGTCCCGATATTCTCCTCCTCCATCTTCTTGAGGAGGCTGCTGGGATTGTACCTTGGAGGAGGCTGAGTGAATTTCTCCAGAGCCCGGATTCTTGTAATCGGGACTTGCATTCCAACGTCTAGTTGAGGCAGTTCCTGAGTATCTTCCATCACGTAGGGACTGTAAAACTCAGTCCACCCAGGCTGCAGGATTCGTGACCCCCTTAGCAGGAATCGATAGGGGCCTGTTTCCAGGATCATTCTGGAAACAAGCCGAAGGCACGGTTCAGCGAATGTGGCCATGAACCTTCGGACAATGAGATCGAACAGCTTCGCCTCGGGGCCGAGTAGGGAGCGTTTCGGCGATTCGCCTGTTGGGTAGATCGCAGGATGTGCAGGGTCTTCCTTCGGGCCTTGGCTGGGACGCAGGTGTCCTGCTCCCAACAGCTTGCCTGATAGAGTGGCATAGTCCGGCTGGGTCTTTATCCCACGCAGAATCCCATCATAGCCAATGTCAGGTGGAAGTTTCTGGCTTGAAGTTCTAGGATAGGATATCAACGCCTCTAGATAGAGACGTTCCGCAATAGCAAGGGTCCTGGCTGGAGTATAGCCAAGATGACGGTAGGCTTCTGCTTGGAGGCTTGAAAGGTCAAAGGGATAGGGAGGTAGCTGGCGAACCTCCTTGGACTCAATGTCTCTGACCTCAAGCAGTTTGCCTTTGCAGTCCTGGACAATCTTTTCCGCCTCTGCCAAGGTTGGAATCTTCTCTTTCGAATACTCCAGCTGGTACTCTCGATTCTCATGTTTGATGACCGCTTCGATACCCCAGAAGGGAGTCGGGGCAAAACATCCAATTTCCTCTTCTCTCCCGACCACGAAGCTCAGGGTCGGGCCCTGGACCCGGCCAGTGCTCAGCGTCGTATATCCTCGTCCTTGCTTGAGAGCGGCTTCGGTAAGTAGCCTGGAGAGATTGATCCCATAGAGCCAGTCCAGCTCGTGGCGGCAGCGGCCGGCTTCCACCATGGGAAAGTCGAGCTGAGGAGCCAAGTTGCGGAAGGCTGTCTTCAGCTCCTTCTCCGTCATGGTGCTGAACTTCATTCGGGTAGCTTTGAGATGAGCTCCGTTGCATGCATATTGGAGGATGGAGTGTCCTATCAGAGAACCTTCAATGTCGAAATCGCATGCCGACACAAACCGATCAACCCCTTTGGAAAGCGAGCTAATCGCTCGTATCCATCTTGAGAGTCTCGCGGACCTGCGTTCAATTTCGTGCTTCGGCTTCCAGGCGTAATCCCATACAGGATAGGATCGCCTGCTGGCCTTCCCTTTCGAATCAACCGCGTACAGGTGGCCGAGAGCCGAACAGACGATGACTAGCTCGTCTCGTCTAGCGCATTCAAAGAAAGTGACTCCTTGCAGCTCCCTCTTTCGGGGTGAAGCGTTTTCGTCGAGAGCTCTTGCGACACGAGCTGCGGCGTCAGGCTTCTCGCAGACCATCAGGGTCCTGATCTGTCCCACCTCTCAGGATGTTGGACAAGGAACTTGGCTAGTTCCATGACTCGTTCGCCTGTCTCAGATAACCTCAAGACCCGTTCGAGATACTCTTTGAACGCGAGCTTTCCATATGCCTCTAGCCATGTCGCGTATGCGTCATGGATGTTGGCTAAGGCTCTGTCGTGAGCCGAGCAGTATTCTCCGGTATCCTGCTCAGGAGCTTCGTTGCATACTACGCAGCCGCTGGTCGTGTGCGGTTTACCTTCGTTTTTCCGGATGGAAGGGTCCGCAATCAGTGGCGCAGTATAAAGTAGACTTGCACGAAAATGGTCAGCGAGCGCAAGGGCATAATTAGGTTGAAGTCAGTATGTGACGGAGAATCCCTGCGCATGGTCTGGGACCAGACCCAAGCTCCGATGTGTATGGGAAAATTTCCGGAGATTTCTCCAGATGAACGTGGCAGCTGTAAATCATGGAAAGTGTTTTAACCGATTTACCTCGAAAAGGTCGGCTGGATGTCAGCCGATTGGCAGACAAAAGAGCAGTACTACTAATCATTGACGGAATGGCAGACCGTCCCCTAATCGACCACGACTACAAAACCCCCCTCGAATACGCAAACACGCCTAACATGGACCGGCTCGCCAAAGGAGGCCTTGTTGGTCTCCTGGACCCCATCGGCCCTGGGATCAGGCCAGGCAGCGATGTGGCGAACCTCGCAGTACTAGGATACGATCCCGCCAAGTACTACACAGGGCGAGGAGCACTGGAAGCACTAGGTGCAGGCCTAGACCTTTCCTCGACTGATGTAGCTTTTCGCTGCAACTTCGCCACAGTGGACGACGATTTCCGTGTAGAAGATCGAAGAGCTGGAAGAATCAGAAAAGGAGCTTCCAAACTCGCAAAGGCCGTAGACGCGATTAAGGTAGAGAGCACTCCAGGAGTGAAGGCGATTTTCAAGTCAACAGTCGATCATCGCGCGGTCCTCGTTCTGCGAGGTGAGAAACTTTCGCGAAACGTGTCCGATGTCGACCCTAAGGAAGATGGATTGAAAATCCGGATCGCAAGAGCGCTCGATGGAAGCGAAGACGCCAAGAGGACCGCGGCAGCTGTCAACGAGTTTGTGAAGAGGTCCCACGAAGTGTTGAGGGAGCATCCTCTCAACCAGGAGAGAGCGAAGGACGGAGAAAAAGTGGCAAACATAGTTCTGCCACGTGGTGCGGGCACTGTTCCCACGCTTCCCAGCTTCAAGTCAATGTTCGACCTTCAAGGGTCCTGTGTCTCAGGCACTGCTCTGGTTAAGGGAATAGCGACAGCTGTTGGCCTGGAAGTGATAGATGTCAGGGGAGCATCGGGCAGTCTCAAGACAGATTACGAGGCGAAGGCAAAAGCGGTTATTGAAGGAGCCAAGGACAAGAACTTCGTCTTCCTACACGTTAAGGCTCCTGATATAGCGGGACATGACGGCGATTTCAAAGCCAAGGTTAGGACCATCGAGGAAGTAGACTCGCTTGTTGGCCTTATCATCGACGAGGTTGACATCGGGCTGAACTACGTGGCCCTTACTTCGGACCACGCTACTCCGGTAGGGTATGGGACTCATACTGGCGACCCTGTTCCGGTGGTGATCGGGGGTCCTGATGTCCCCGCTAGTAGGTTGTTGAAGCTCAGCGAGGCGACGGCTTCTCGTGGAAACCTAGGAAGAATTAGGGGCGTGGATTTGATGCCGATTCTCACCGACTTCGTCGGGCGGAGCCGCCTCTATGGAAGCTAGGCCCCAAAGCAGCACTAACACTCTTCATTATTTCCCTAGAAGCTCTAGCAGGGTCTCTAGACCCTGTTATCCATCCCCCAACAATCAACAACTTGACGTCTGCTAAGATCAGCCCTTTCACCGAGTCAGGGTTGATACCGCCCGCAACAGCAACCGGGATCCGCAGGACCTTGGTCAGACGTCTGATCACGGGCGTTACCACAAGCCCGGGACCATGTTCTTTCTGAGCATCGACACCAGTGTGAACACACACGATGTCTGCGCCAAGCTTCTCCAGCTCGCGAGCCCGACGAACTGGTGAAGAGCTCATGAGCAGGTCAACCATCAATCTTCCTCCATGACGTCTTTTCGCGGTGACAGCGTCTTTGATGGTGCGGTCGTGAGAGAGTCCGGAAACGGATACTACTTGAGCTCCGGCTGTGAGGGCCATTTCGACCTCGACCTTTCCTGCGTCAAGAGTCTTCATGTCAGCGACCACTGTTCCTCGGGGGAAGGTCTGACTCAACACTCTAATGGTCTCCATTCCTTCACTCTTGATTAGGGGTGTTCCTGCCTCAAGCCAGTCGATACCCGCGGACCAGGCTGCCCGGGCTATCATCACAGCGTCCCTAATCCTTACGAGGTCAAGGGCGACCTGGACCTTCGGCCAAGCAGTCACCCAGGACCAATGGTCGTCCCTCATTGTTACAGCCTGGGTCCGTCAAACGCATCGTCAGGCCGGAGAATTGACAAGAAAACCACTGCCTGTCGAGAGCATTCTGTCGTTTTGAAGACTCTATGTTGCGTAGGTTCTTGGAATTTCTAGGTCCCCTGTTCCCAAGAGTGCCCGGTAGCAGTTTAGCGTAACCCACTTGCTGGGCTCCATAAGACGCTCCATGTTGACTATCGTCTTTCTCCTTTTGACTTTCGTCTTCCCCTTCCACTCCCTTAGCCAGTCTCCCTCCAACAACCATTTGCCTTCAGGTGTCTTCTTCGAGAGGACTAGGTGTACCGCGTCTCTCACCCTCTCATCGTCCCCATAACCGAGCTTCACGAGAACCCGTAGGCCATGTAGTGCATCATAATAGTAGTACATTGGGAAGTGGAACTTTGTGGGTTGTTCCCCCCAGAGCTCTGTCGTTCTCCAATCATGATGGTCCGACTTGTACAGATGATGCATTAGAAAGAACTCAGCGGCTCTCTCAATAGAACGTTTCATCCTCCGGGTCCATTTGGCTCGCGGAATTTCAGAATAAGCCCAAAGTGGCTCTATGGTAGACATGAAGGAGCTGTGCTGAACCTTCCGGCCTGGAAAATCGCAGTTCCATCCTCCATCCTCCTGCTGATGTTCGGGCATCCAGTCGATGGCCTTCCAGAGACGAGGATCCTCCCCATACCCTAAGACCCATAGGGTTCGAATCATATTCCCTGTCAAACAGGGCTCTTCCTCCATTTTGTTTCCCATGATCTTTTCTGGCCTAAGCTTACTGGGCCAGGAGAAGGCTCCATTCTCCATCTGGTGGAGGTCTAGGAACCGTTCACAAGCCTTCTTTATCGGAGGGTCTCCAGGTGCAGCCATCTCGCCTAGAAGGATGAGAGGCCACACAGTGGCTGTGAACTTGGGCTGGTAGCATGTATCTGCCGGAGGCCAGTATCCCTCCTTCGTCTGAGCCCTCACAATCTTCCTGTAGGGACGATACGAGTAGATCCGCTGTCGGGCGGCGGTCGCCTCCTTGCTCTCAGGCGAGTAGCCTAGAACATCAACGAGAGTATGATATCGGATGGGCGGGTCCCAAGGCTCGAGGAGCCAGCCTAGGGCGTCGGCTCTCAAGTCGGATCTTGGATTTGAACTGCTCTCTAAATAATCAACCTTTCCGAATAGGAGCCCCGCTAGGACCCCCGCAAGATCATCCGAACCCAATGAATCGTTCCCGAACAGATCCTCGCAAGAGAGGCGCTAACACAATCCGCCACGACCTACCAAGACCCAGGACAACTACAAGACCTGCAACTACAACTCCTCAGCAGAACGCTCAGAGAGCTCATCCAGCAAGAAACACAGCGCTTAGCCAATGCCGGATAGTACAACTCCTATACTGGTATGGTGGGCCCGCCCGGATTCGCTGGAAAATTAAAGTGAATCCATCTTCCCGGTTCGAAACCCTTGCGGATTCGCCTAAATTCCATGGCTTCTTGGACGCCGGCCTTTAAATAAATATGCTAAAGCTGACGTGCTAGACGCGCCTATGGAAGCTGCGAAGCCTGAGAAGGAGCGGCAAATGCTCACTACGGCGACGGATCAGAAGAGTACGATGAAGGCAGTCGTCTGCCCTCGGTACGGCTCACCTGATGTTCTGGAACTCCAAGAAGTCGACAAGCCGGTGGTCAAGGATGACGACGTGCTAGTGCGGGTCAAAGCGGCTTCCGTCAATGCCCTTGACTGGCGCCTCTTGAGCCTGCCGTACTTATTCCGCATCCTTGGAAACACCGGGCTGTTCCGACCAAAACGGAAGATATGGGGAGTTGACTTGGCCGGTCGGGTTGAAGCGGTCGGCAAGAACATAACGCAGCTTCGACCGGGTGATGAGGTCTTCGGCATGCGCGCCGGCGCCTTTGCCGAGTATGTATGTGTCCGCGAGGATAGGTTGGTACGGAAACCCCCCGACCTATCGTTTGAGCAGGCGGCGGCCATACCTGTCGCGGCATCCACCGCCTTGCAGGGTCTACGTGACAAAGGACGGATTCGGCCAGGGCAGAAGGTCTTGATCAACGGTGCGTCGGGAGGTGTGGGCACGTTTGCGGTGCAGATTGCAAAGTCGTTCGGAGCGGAGGTGACCGGCGTGTGCAGCAAGAGGAACGTGGACCTGGTCCGGTCGCTTGGCGCAGACCATGTCATTGATTATACGCAAGAGGATTTCACCAAGAGCGGGCAGCGTTACGATCTCATCCTCGATAACGTGGGAAACCGTTCGTTGTCAGATTGCAGGCGCGTCTTAACCTCCAATGGGATTCTCGTGTTGGCCGGCGCCCCGAAGAGCGGCCACCGGATCCTCGCTCGTCTTGTCAAAGCATTCTTCTTGTCACGGTTCCTGAAACAAAAGCTGGTTTCGTTTATGGCGAAAAATAGTCAAGCGGACCTGGTTGTTCTGAAGGAGTTGATTGAAGCCGGAAAAGTAACCCCGGTGATAGACAGGCGCTACCCGTTGAGCCAAGCCCCTGACGCTGTCCGATATCTGGAGGAAGGCCACCCCCGAGCAAAAGTCGTCATCACCGTGTGAGCCGAACACCACGCAGATGACGGGTTAAAGAAAAGCGGCATCATAGCCCCATTGTTGGGCAAAGCGCAAGACACTTACTTCTTCATGAACATCTGAAGGCTCGTGATTACGACCATCTTCTCAGAAATTCCAAGATTACATCGGCGCGGCATGGCTGGTCAAGCCAGCAATAGCAACCCCTATCGGGTTCTCGTTCCATGCAAACCAACTCTTCAAGGGTCGCATGACACTCGAGATGTACCCGCCCCTCTTCCAATTCTTCTCCATGTAGCTCACGACGTCCATCATGAAGTGCGCAGCTTCCCTGGCGCTCATCTCAGCGAGATCCTTCGGAGCTTTTCCAAGTTCTTGTGCACGAACCCCATCCGCCTTAACCAGGCCGCCCGCAGTCACCACTGCCCCCGCGCTGCGATTACGCAGAAGCTTCCAAATAGGTGCTATTTCTTTCTCATCTTTATCTGCTTGAACTAAGGGGAGACCCCCCGGTCATAAGGGCTCAACGCATTTCTGACGATGCCGTCCCTTCGCCTATCTCAAGATTCGCTACGCGACTTTTGACAAACTGTAGACCTTCCATCCGAAGAGGAGAGGGAAGATGACGAAGACGAGAAGGACGAAGGGGAGGATTAAGAGAGAATCGACCGCAAAGATAGACATCCCTAGGACCACAGCCACCCCGAGCACCACGCTCACCCCGCCAAAGCCCTTGCCAAAGGCTGGGGCCCCGAGCATCGCCACGCCGAGGACGATGAAACCTATCGCCATGAGGAGGAACCCGATGGTGTCCAACTCATTGAATATGCCCTGGGTCGCCTGCCACAAGAGGACGAGTGTCGCCTGCTCCTCGGGGGTCGCCCCAGGAGCATGATAGAGCTCGGAGATCGCGGCGAAAGCGACATTCGGGAGAGCTCCGGCGGCGAGCACCACGAGACCCAGAACCCCCAGGACGCTCCCGAAGAGAGCGGGCGCGAGTCTCGTCCCACGGAGAGCCCGATACAGGGCAAGGAAGAGGGTGACCCACAAGATGACGGACACTAGGTAGAGGCTCTCCCCCACCGCAATGGCCGCTCTGACCTCGGGGAACCTCATGACCAATCCCTCGGGGTCAGCAGGCTCTGGTGGCAGCAACCCGATTAGTATTACGGGGACGAGAATGAAGATGATGGCACTCAGCACACCGGCCAGACCACCCCATCGCAGAATGCTCTTCTCCTCCCCCATGTACTCCCCGGCCGCGGGATGGGCGGAGACCTTCATATGACTTTCCCATGGAGGCTTCTGTAGTTCAAAAGTTCTGGTCTTTGCATTCCGGGCTACTCTCTCAGAAAGGAGCTAGAAATTGAATCGTTTTTGAGTGGTGCGGGAGGTGGGATTTGAACAGGGAGGCCGCCTGCAGTGTTTCACAGCCTCTCTCCTCGATTCACCTAATTCAGTCGTTCCAGCCGCGCGATAAAGTAGCCTGCTGTTCTTTCTCGATGCGGGTAGAACCTTCTACAATCTCTGATCCCCAACAGCCCAGGAGACCCTAGACCCTCCAAGATTGGTCTGGTCTCATAATCCGGATTGTTGCGTAGGAATGCCGACACCACCATCTCGTTCTCTTCAACTGCAAGGCTGCAAGTACAATAGAGAATCCGTCCATCAGGACCGGCCAGTTTCGCAGATCCATTCAGGATGCGGGTTTGGAGACGTGAGTATCGCTCAACGAGCTGTGGTGAGAGTCGCCACTTCATGCGTGGATTGCGATCAAGAATCCCCGTGCCGCTGCATGGAGGATCTACGAAGACAAGATCGAAGGACCCGACTGCTCCTATGCTAGAAGCGTCCTCGACAACGGGGTCTGCTATCTTGACGCCTAGTCGAGCCATTTCATTCCTCCAGGTCTTCATTCGGGGAAGAGAATAGTCCAGAGACAAGATCCTTCCGCGGTTCTTCATTAGTTGCGCCATGGCTCCGGTTTTTGCGCCAGGGGCAGCACAAATGTCCAACACCTTCTCACCAGGACGGGGGTCCGCAGCCTTGACCGCCAGAAACGAGGCGAGGTCTTGAACCTGGAAGAGCCCCTCGGAGTAGAACGGTGAAAGGTTTGACACTGCTCCCTTGTCGGACGATGTGTAGACCTCCGGAACAGATTCCACGCTTCTGAGCAGGTTCTGAAGGCTCTTCAGTTTTGAAGGGAGGCTAGTACGGCCCCTGTTCCTTAACGGATTGACTCTAACGTAACGGGGCCTGGGGCTAGCTGCTAGCAGCCTGACGGCTTCAGACCTTCCAAACAATCGGAAGCAGTATTCAACCCACCAGCGAGGATGGTGAGTGCGAAAAGCCACTCGGTCAACATCCACCCTCCCATTCCAAATCTTGTCAGGGCCGAGTGCGGAAAGGACCCCGAGCAAGTATTCCAATTGTGGCCGGAAGGATCCTTGGGCGAGCGCCCGAAACGCCTTGACAAGCTCGAACCTAGGTGAATGCCCCGGAATCCCCAGAACAATGTGGCAGACCAGTCGGCTAAGGGCCAGTTCTCGTCGATTGAGGGTTCCCTTTGGGAGTGCGGTTTGCACACAACTATCGACGGTGTCCAGCTGTGTCAGAGTTCCCAGCACCAGGTCGAGCGCCTCTCTACGATGTTCCCTGAGTGCCGGGTTCGCCGCCACGACCTGGGCGACGGCCGCTCGTTCACTGGACCCTTTCTCAACCAAGACTAGGGCTTCAGCAGCAATCCTCAACGCTGGGTAAGGATCCGAACCTGGCAACGCCGTATTCTCTCCAGAGAACCTTTTAACAAAAGCCCTTTCGCGGCCTTCCTTAACCAATGTCCAGCCTCGACCAGTACCTCGCCAAGCCTGAGCCTGTTGCTTCCCGGCCTAAGGAAGACCCGAGAAGCCAGCTGCACTTCAGGCCGAGCACTTCGTTGAACCTTGGCGAGTCCCATTTTGTGGGGGCGGGATACGACGGCGAGAAGAGGGCTGTATACCTGAAACTTTACGAGCCCAACACTCAGAAAATACACTTCTGGTACGACAACACCGGCCATCTGCCGTACTGCCTCTCCAAGAGCACATCTGACGATCTTGGAAAGGTCAACGACCTAGTCCGCCATCCAGGTTTTCTGAGGTTCGAGAAAGCAAAGCGCTTCGACGCCCTAGAGGGTAGAGAGGTCCCGGTCACGATAGTCTATGCGCGAGACCCGCTGTCGATTGGTGGTCGTCCCACGGGGTGCATTCGTGACATAATCACAGCTTGGGAGGCTGACATCCGTTATGTGGAGAATTACATCTACGACCGTCACCTAGAGCCAGGAATGACCTACTCGGTCAGACAGGGCCAGCTCACGCCGAGCAGTCCTGCGAAAGCCTTTCCCCAACAACATCCGAGCCTGGAGGAGAAGGATGAGGAGTACAACAAGCTCCTGGCCAGATGGCTTCGACTCCTCGACTATCCAGTACCATCCTACAGGAGAGCTGCCCTGGATATCGAAGTGACCTCTCCCAAGGACACACGCGTCCCGGACCCGACAGAAGCGGAATACCGTGTAATCTGCGCAAGCTTCGCAGGCTCCGACGGTGCGAGTCGAGTCCTTCTTCTCAAACGGTCCGACTCAGAGACCAACTCCACCACTCCACCCGAAGGCACGTCCTTGGAGTTCTACGCTACAGAGGAAGAGTTGCTGGCGGCGATTTTCAAGGCGCTTCTGGACTACCCGTTTGTATTGACGTTTAACGGAGACGACTTCGACCTTCGCTATCTGTTCCACCGAGCCCAGAGACTGGGGTTCACACGGGACCAGATCCCGATAGAACTGGGAAGAGAGTCCGCCAGCCTCAAGTACGGGATCCACATTGACCTGTACAAGTTCTTCTTCAACCGGTCCATCCAGGTCTACGCGTTCAGCAACAAGTACAGGGAAGTCACACTAGACGGAGTCTCAGAGGCACTTCTGGAAATAGGAAAGCTGGAGATTTCCGCACCGGTCTCCCGGCTCTCGCCGACTGAGCTGGCGGCCTACTGCTACCAGGACGCAGAACTCGTCCTAAACCTGACGCTATTCGACGGTGAGGTCGTCATGAAACTGATCAGCGCTCTCTCCCGGATCAGCTTCCTGCCCATGGAGGACATGGCCCGGCAGGGCGTCTCCGGCTGGATCAGGAGCATGATGTTCAAAGAACACAGGGACAGAGGCTACCTGATTCCCAGGTCTGAAGACATCAAGTCCGCCAAAGGTGGAACCAGCACCACGGCCATCATCAAAGGGAAGAAGTACAAGGGAGGAATGGTCGTAGACCCGGTCCCAGGAGTACACTTCGGCGTCGCAGTCCTAGATTTCGCATCCCTCTACCCCTCCATCATCAAAACCTGGAACCTCGGTTATGAGACGATACTTTGCAAGCACGACGAATGCAAGACCAACAAGATACCTGACACGGACCACTGGGTCTGCCGCAAGAAACGAGCTATGGAAAGCCAGGTGGTAGGATCATTGCGGGATGTGAGGATCAAATGGTACAAACCACGTTCAAAGGACAAGTCGGTGTCCCCACACGTCCTCAGCTGGTACCAGGTGGTTCAGAACGCGCTGAAGGTTGTATTGAACGCCAGCTATGGAGTATTCGGAGCGGACAGGTTCTCACTCTACTGTCCCCCGTTGGCCGAGTCCACAGCGGCTATAGGAAGATACGCGATTACGAACACGATCAACGAGGCCAAAAGGCTTGGAATCGAGGTGTTCTACGGGGACACTGACTCGATCTTCCTAGGCACGCCTTCCAAGGCCAAGCTGGACGAGCTGATACTGTGGTCGAAGAAAGAGCTGGGCATGGAGCTTGAAGTGGACAAGAACTATCGCTACGTGGCCCTCAGCAACCGCAAGAAAAACTACCTGGGCGTACACGAGGACAGTCGAGTAGACATCAAAGGCCTGACCGGGAAAAAGCGCCACATACCAGAATTCCTCAAGGCCATCTTCAGCCAGCTCGTAGAGATACTGGGACAGGTGAAGACCCCAGCAGATTTCGACGAGGCACGGACGAAGATCAAAGACCTAGTCCAAGATTCCTACAGCAAACTCAAGAACAGAAAATACTCGCTGGAAGACCTAGCTTTCAACATGATGATCGGCAAGTCGGTCAGCGGCTACACCAAAACCACCCCACAACACGTGAAAGCAGCACAACAGCTGGCACAGACAGGAACGGAAATCAAAGCAGGCGACCTTGTAAGCTTCGTCAAGGTAACAACCACCAATGGGGTGAAGCCTGTTCAGCTGGCAAGCCTCCAAGAAATTGACACTGCAAAATACGTGGAGTACATCAGGTCCACCTTCGAACAGGTCCTGGACGCGCTGGACCTGGACTATGAAGAACTGACGGGGGCGAAGAAGCTGGAATCTTTCTTCCCCGGGAGTCAATAGAACAGTGATCACCATCCTCCCCGTCAAGGGGCTTCCCGATGTCAAGGAGGGAGACGACATTGCCAAGCTAATCACGACAAGCCTCGGGAAACAAAAAATCGACCTGCGGATAGGAGACATCCTCGTTATCGCCCAGAAAATAGTATCAAAAGCAGAAGGACGAGTAGTCTCACTCGCGAAGGTCAGACCTTCAGCCTTCGCCCTAGGTATGGCTGGGGAGATGGACAAGGACCCGCGGCATGTTGAGGTCATTCTTCGGGAGACTAAGAAGATCATTCGCATGAGAGCTGGTCACCTGATAACCGAGACCCGTCACGGGTTCATCTGCGCCAATGCAGCCGTAGACGCGTCCAATGCGGGGAGACAACGCGACCTAGTTACTCTTCTTCCAGTCGACCCGGATTTCTCAGCTGACACGATTCGAAAACGGGTCCATCAGCTTGCCGGCGTTGATGTTCCGGTCGTCATCACCGACACGTTCGGCCGGGCCTGGCGAATGGGACACGTGAACTTCGCCATAGGGGTTTCAGGGCTCAAACCCATACGCGACTACCGGGGAACCAGAGACATGTACCGCCGAACGCTCCGGGTTACGGAAATGGCCGTGGCCGACGAACTTGCCTCGTCGGGAGAACTGGTGATGAACAAAGCAGACAAGGTGCCAGTTGCCATAGTGCGAGGTTACAAGTATGTCAAGGGGAAGGGCTCTGGCAAAGAACTTCTCCGACCAGAAGAACTCGACCTTTTCAGGTAGTATCTGCTAGCTGTAAGCTCGCTCTAAGTCTCGCTTAGTCGCAGTCAGGTTCCATCAAGAACATTCTTTTCATCAACTTCCAGTCGTTTCTTTATCTCGGCAAGCCGTTTCCTGTTTTCCTCCAAGTCCATGACGCGTTCCCGCGAGGGGCGATCCTTCGCTTTAATCTTGCGAAGACGTTCGCGCTCTTTCAAGGTGAAGTTGAGTCTTGCTTGCTCCCATGGAGGAAGGCGTTTCTTCTCGGTCATGCTATCAATCTTCCACAAGCGCGTCCCCGAGAAGCTTCAGGAGGCCGCGCACTTTGTCTTTCTTGCCAAACTGTGTCCATGCGAGTCCTCTGGTTGGCTGTCGTTTAAGTGTCTCTTGGGAATTCCACTGTAACGCTTCGTCCGCGCTTAGATTGCGTCCTTATGTTTTCAACTGTGCTTTCATACGGTTGAATTGTAGCATTTGATTGCATTGAAATGAGCGGCTAGGCTGTTATTGGGACCTTTGCCATCGTCGCTATTGCCACTTGGGCGGCAGCGAGCCTAGCTACGGGTATTCTGTAAGCCGAACAACTAACGTAATCAAGGCCTGCTTCGTGGAAGAATCTTACGCTCTTCGGCTCTCCGCCGTGTTCACCGCATATTCCCACTTCTAGCTTCGGATTGGCTCTTCTTCCCTCTTGCGTAGCTATTTCGATGAGTCTTCCGACACCCTGAATATCAAGCACTTCGAAGGGGTTTTCGTCGAGTATTTTCTTCTCAAGGTATTGGGACATGAATTTGGCCTCCGCATCGTCTCTGCTGAACGCGTATGTAGTTTGGGTAAGGTCGTTTGTGCCGAAGGAGAAGAAGTCGGCGTGCAGGGCCAACTGGGCCGAGATAAGGGCGGCCCTGGGCGTCTCTATCATCGTCCCGACCTTGTATTCGATACGTGCGTCTATCTCCTTGAACACTCTCTCCGCCGCTGCCTCTACAATCCCTCGCAGGTAGGCCATTTCGTTGGAGCTGCTGATGAGTGGGAGCATTATGAGTACGCTAATGGTCTTTCCCAGTTCCCTGCGCACTTCTATGGCGGCTCTTATGATCGCCTCACTCTGAGCTTCGTAAATCTCAGGGTAGGTAACTGCGAGCCTGCAGCCCCTGTGGCCCAGCATGGGATTGTGTTCGCTCAGTTGGTGAACCTTGGTCAGAAGGCGGGCCTTTTCCTCTAGGGACGACCCTAGAGCATGCTTGGACTTTAGGCTCTCCATCTCTTGGAGTATCTCTTCGGCAGAAGGGAGGAATTCGTGAAGGGGCAGGTCTAGCAACCTGACCGTCACAGGCTTTCCTACCATCAGTCTGAAAATCGCCTTAAAGTCGCTAAGCTGGAAGGGGATCAGTTTTCTGAGGGCTTCCCTTCTCCCCCGCTCATCTTCACCCATTATCATCTCCCTGACAATGGGCAACCTGTCGGGGGCGTTGAACATCCTCTCTGTTCGACACAGACCGATACCGTCAGCTCCGAAGTCCTTAGCCCTCCTCGCCATTTCAGGCGTATCCGCGTTGGCCCATACCCCAAGCCTCCTCTTCTCGTCCGCCCACTGCAATAAGGTACGGAATTCTCTCGACAACTCAGGTTCTATTGTTCGAACCTCTCCAAGCATCACTTGGCCCGAGGAGCCGTCGATGGTGATGAGGTCGCCCCTCTTGACCACCACCCCCTCGGCCGTCTTGAAGTAACCATTCTCCAAGTCTAGCTTAATGGAGCTGCATCCTACTACGGCGGCCTTTCCCATTCCCCTAGCCACCACCGCCGCGTGGGATGTCATGCCTCCCCTGACTGTCAGGACGCCCTGCGATGCTATCAGGCCCCGAATGTCCTCTGGCGTAGTCTCTGGTCTTACCAGTATCACCTTCTCCCCCTTGGCACCGCGTGCTGCAGCCTCCTCGGTATCGAAGACTGTGATGCCAGATGCGGCGCCTGGAGACGCGTTCAAACCCTTCGCGATAGGCTGGACCCGCGCGTTTGGATCCAGCATTCGATGGAGAAGATGGTTGATCTCGTTGGGATCGACACGGGCAATTGCTTCTGATTCGCTGATCGACCCCTCGCTTACCATGTCCACGGCGATTTTCACCCCCGCCTGGGCGGTTCGTTTGCCGTTCCTCGTCTGAAGGACGTACAGCTTTCCGTTCTCGACTGTGAATTCGAAGTCCTGCATTTCCTTGAAATGTTGTTCCAGCTTGGTTGACACTTGGGTCAGTTCGAGCCTTAGGCTGGCCGGGAGGGTGTCGAGGCTTTCGGGAGTTCGAATGCCTGCGACCACATCTTCGCCCTGACAGTTCTGGAGGTATTCTCCGTAGAGTTTTCCCTCTCCTGTGGAAGGGTTGCGGGTGAAGCCGACTCCGGACCCCGAGTTCTCCCCCAGGTTTCCGAAAACCATAACTTGGAGATTGACAGCAGTTCCCAGATCCTCTCCTATTTTGTAGTACCTACGGTACTCCTTCGCTCGAGGGTTGCTCCAGGATCGAAAAACCGCGTTCACAGCCATCTCCAGTTGTTTCCACGGGTCCTGCGGCAGTTCTCTTCCCGTCTCTGTCTTAATCACATCCTTGAATTCTTGGATGATTGCCCTAAGCCCGGCGGGAGTTATCTCAACATCCTGTTTAGCCCCAAGCTTGCGTTTGTTCTCTTCGATAATATCCTCAAAGTCTTGCCCGTTAACACCCATGGCAACCTTTCCGAACATCTGGAGGAAACGTCTGTATGCATCCAGGGCAAACCGCTCGTTCCTAGTTCTCTTGGCCAGGGCCTCTACCACTTGGTCATCGAGGCCAAGGTTCAGAATCGTGTCCATCATTCCAGGCATAGAGTGGGGCGCCCCGGACCTTACAGAGAGGAGAAGTGGATGATCGGGATTCCCGAATTCCTTACCAGTTTGTTTCTCAAGCTCTCCAAGTTTTTCTCTTAGGTCGTCGAGTAGGTCTTCAGGCATTCTCCGATTATTGGCGTAGTAGTACTTGCATGCATCTGTAGTGATGACCATGCCTGGAGGGACGGGCAGGCCGATGGAACTCATCTCTACGAGACCGTATCCCTTCCCTCCTAGTTTGAACTTGTCCAGGCCTCTTCCCTCTTCGAAGAGCTTCACTAGTGACATGGCCGAGTCTCAGTGGCATTGATGCAATGACAGACTAATACTCATGTCGCTCACCGTTCCGGCGGGTCTAGCGACATCCGCGTCCTGGAAAGTCGCCCGGAATCAGCCGTTTTCACGATTCTGAACCTACCACCACCGTAGCCCATTGAATCCCCACACGGCGTCTCCTCCACGTTCATACGATGCCACCTCTGTCATAGAAATGCTTCCAAGCCCATTTCAGCCACATCCCACTAAGACTCCCACAGACCAGCCCGCAGACAAGAACAGTCCTCCAGAAACCTCATGGGGTAGGTCAACAAAATCCTGCAACACAAGACCCGCAAGTCTCCCTCCTCTTCCCGTCGAGATGATTTCCAAAGCCTTTTCAGCCCGGCAGCCCCCGAGCCCTCATAGCGAGCAAATTTTGACCCGCGAGATCAGAGTCGCCCTAGCCGGCATAGGAAACTGCTCCAGCAGCCTCGTTCAGGGAGTGGAGTACTACCGCAATACCCGCACAAGACCCGTCGGGCTCACACACCCCAGAGTGGGAAAATACACCGTCTCCGACATCCGCTTCGTAGCAGGCTTCGACATAGACCAGCGAAAAGTAGGAAAGGACCTCTCCCAGGCGATCTTTGCAGAACCCAACAACACCCGGAAATTCGTAGAGCCCAATAACTTGGGCGTCAGGGTCCAGATGGCTCAGCCCCTCGACGGAGTCTCGCCAATCGCTGGCGAGAAGATTCAGGTGAGCAGCTCCAAACCTGCAAACATACCAAAAACCCTCCAAGACAGTCGGGCCGAGATTCTAGTCAACCTCACACCCACAGGCGCATCCAGGGCCAGCGAGATGTACGCCCAAGCCGCCTGGCAAGCAGGCTGCGCCTACATCAACGCCACACCCGCCAAAATCGCCACCAGCAGAAAGTGGCAGGCAAAATACCGAAAAAAGACTCTCCCCCTAGCCGGCGACGATGTAATGGACCAGATCGGGTCAACCATCCTCCACAAGAACCTCCTCTCCCTACTGGTGAACAGGGGCTTGCACATTGATGAGACCTACCAGCTGGACATAGGGGGAGGAACGGAATCCCAAATGGCCCTGGACAAGAAACGGTATGAGATCAAGCGAAACATCAAGACAGCCGCAGTAGCCGCAGAAGTCCCCTACAAGTTCCCGATCGTCGCAGGGTCCTCGGACTTTGTGGATTTCATGGAAAACCGGCGGACAAGCTACTTCTGGGTCAAAGGCGGATATTTCGCGGGAACAGAATTCACCCTGGACATGCGCCTATCCCTCGAAGACGGCCCAGCCTGCGCAGGAGTACTTGCAGATGTCATCCGCATGGTGAAGGTTGCGAGGGACAAGAATCTCGGAGGACCCTTGGACGCGGTCTCGGCCTTCGGCTTCAAGGCAGCACCAAGGCATGTGCCATCACAGGAACTGAGGAAGGAATTGGAACCCTTTCTTTCAGCAAAGGCCTAAATAGGCTCAAGCAGGCACGGCACGTCTCTAGTCACGAAAACTTGCGAAGCCCGGAAAAAGACAGAACCTCCTTCAAGGAAAGGATCGCTCGGGCTTCACGCGAAAGCTCCAGCAGAATAATCCTCGCCATCGACATCGACCAAGCACCTCCCAACCATGGACTGAAACGGGCTCAACAGCTACTGGACAAGACGGTTCAGTACCTTTGCGGAGTGAAGATCGGCCGGCAGACAGTCCTCAACTTGGGAACGAGGCGCACAGCCCAACTGGTCAAGCGGGTCCACTCCAACAACCGTCCTTGCATAGTTGACGATAAGGTCAACGACATAGCAGAAACGAACCGGGCCATTGCTGAAGCCTACTTCCGCCTCGGCCTCGACGCCATGACAGCGAACCCCTTCGCCGGCTGGAAGGGAGGACTGGAACCGCTCTTTCAGACAGCCCATGAGATGGGGAGGGGGGTGATTCTCCTAGTGTACATGAGCCATCCGGGAGCGGCAGAAGGATACGGACAGAAGATAATGATAGACAACTCGAAAAGGCCCCGATCCCAGTACATCCTGTTCGCCGAGAAAGCTGTAAAATGGAAGGCGGACGGTGCGGTCGTGGGAGCAACAAGGCCGCGAATCGTCAAGGAAGTGAAAGCCGTTCTGGGGGGCAGGGTCCCAATCTATTCACCAGGTGTGGGAGCCCAAGGCGGAGATCTGCGGAGGGCCCTTGAGGCGGGGACAGACTACTTCATAATTGGAAGAAGCATCACAAGGGACCCGCATCCTGAACATGCAGCTGAAAGACACGCAAGCATATCGACAGAATAGCCTCTAGCCTTGGTCTGTCCGCCAGAGTTCTCTTCGCAACAAGTCGCGGACCGCACCCCTTATGGCATCGCTCCTGCTGTGGTAGATTCCAGCCTTTACCAGCTGGTCGACATCATCTATCAACTTCTCGGGAAGCTTAACAGTTACAAGTTTCAAGGAACCAACTCAAGCCCAGATGGACCTCGGGGTCCCTTGCCAACCAGAATAAGGGTTTCGCACCGTGGCCAAAAACCTATTTATCGGGCAACGACCCCCCGCCATACTGATGTGTTTTGGGCGGCGCTAAGAGGAAAAGCATGGCCCAGATGGAAAAGACCCAGCAGCAAACGGACAAGAAGGACGAGGGTCCGCAGAAAAAACGAAAGGAGAAGACAGTGGCCGAGAAAAGACCACGAGGACTACAGACGCCAGATGTTTCTGACCCGAAGTTTCTCTCCGAGGTTCAGAAAATGGGAGCAATAACACCGTTCTCTCTCGCCTCCCAGTTCAACCTCCGACTGAGCGTTGCCAAGGACCTTCTCGAGGACCTTGAGAGGAGGAGACTGATACGGCTAGTGGGCGGCAACGCTAGGATAAGGATCTACCAGCCAGCGGCCGCCTAGGCCTTCCGGATCGAGATCAGAGTGCCCTTCTTCACCTGACTAAACAACT
>CAYIBO010000011.1:0-19462 GCA_964361545.1 uncultured Candidatus Bathyarchaeia archaeon | reverse complement strand
TACGATTGCTAGTTTTTCACCAGTGGCATCGTGCAGTTCTATCAAGTCCAGCCCCGGAAATTCATAGTGGACTGTTAGAACTATGTCCCTAACTCGTAAGGGTGAAAGGCAGGATAATCTCAGCTCTCAGGTTGCTACTGGAGCCTCGGGTGTAGGCCCAACTGCAAGTTCAAACCCCTTTCCTTGAGGCGAATTCAGTGTTCTCTGAGCCCCCTCTAGTCCTTCAAATTCCTCAAGCCTCGGAAATCCCGCAGGCCACTCGTGGCAACGGGGAGAGTCATTTCAACTACGTCGACAGGTTTGGAAAGCCTTCCTCGGAGACCCTGTGATGTATGCCGGTGAAGCACCGGGGTGTCCCAAATGCTTAATACGGTTACCGTTCACTTGGGTACTTGAGTGAAACTTGGCCCAGATCAAGATCGTAGCGGCAAATGACACGATTAACAAGTTCAAGAGAATAGTCTTGGCTAAGCACGGAAAGCTTGAGCTGAGTGCGGAGGGCGAGGAAGCGCTTAACCTGTACATAAGAAAGTACGAAAGACTCCTGGGTACAATCGTTCCGCCAGACGAGGATCCTTTGAAGAAGATCTGTGGAATCGGAAAGTCTAGGGGACGGCATAACGTACTGAAGGACCTTGAGCGTCTGGAGGCAGGCGAACTTTGATCTTCATCGACACAACTTTCTGGGTTGGGGACGCGGATACAAACGACGATTTCCACGACTCATCCCACCGGGTCATTGAGGGGATACGGACTGGGAAGACCCCGAGCGCATTGACCACGGATTTCATACTGGACGAGACTGTCACGATTCTGGGAAAGAGGAAAGGTTTCGGGGCAGATAAGGCCGCAAAGGTTGCAGGGAGCATATTGTCTTCGCCACGGGTCTTCACCGTGTATGTCGACGAGGCTCTCTTGAAAGAGTCCTTGAAACTGTACCCGGGCCATAAGGGAGACTTGAGCCTTACGGATGTGGCATCCTTGGTTGTTATGCGACGGTATGGTGTCGGAAGAATATTCTCCCACGATCACGACTTTGAAGGTTTGGAGGGAATCAAGAGAAACGAATCTCTCTGACTTTCGCTATAATTACAACGATACTGTGACATGACTTCAACCTAATTGCATCAAATGAAGGTTCCTTGGCTCTCGCTTTTTGGTCGAGAAGCTTGGCCGGTTTAGTTGACGTGCGACGAAGCTTTTCGTAGAATCGAGCAGAAATTGCGCCACGCGATTGGTGCAAAGAGCGGATGATTTTGAGTCCGCCAACGGTCTACGCTGAAAGATAACACGATAGGCAGAGCTAAACTGGAGCCTTGGGCGTGGGTGCAAATGCAAGTTCAAACCCCTCCAATCTCTCTCATGTTGAATGAACACCTGGAATGCTCTATCCAGGCTTGGGGCCCTTGTGGGTTCGAATCCCACCCTCAAACCATAACAAATCCGTAATTCAAAAGGGAAGTCGGTCCAAACGTCGCGGGTCTACCTTGGGCTGTCGAACCTGACGAGAGATCGGTATTCTTGGAATACTATCTTGAACATTTTGAATAGTCCCTCTCTACCAAGAAGATACGGTACGTCGTTCCTCAGCGCCGCTGCCACCTTCGCTCTCGCAGTTCGGCCTCCGATTCTAATATCTGCTGACTGCAGTGATACCCGTAACAGAGCACCCGAGATGCCGGAAACCAATCCCAAGTTCTCGTGTAGATTCATACCCAACAGCTTCCCGAAATCCTTTGGAATCAGGGTCAAGTCTGCTCCCGAATCCACGTACATCAATGTTGGGAGCCACTGTCCACTATCCGACCGAAACTGCACAGCGGCAACGGGTCTTAGCACCTCGCCGAGGAGACTTGACCTCTCCCCTCGGTATCGAAAGCTAACCAACGATGAGCACTAATGTGTCATCCTTCGGAACATAAGCTAGCACAGGCTTCCCTCGCGGAGACATCTTCTTGGCGCGTAGCCAAACCTCGATTGGACTCCTTCCCGAAGCGACGACTCTGTCGCCTATTATCGCAATATGCCTGCCTCTGAATCGTCTGTTGATTTCTTTGGCCTTGGAAACATAGAACTGAATCTCGCTGGACCGTTCTCTTCTCTTAGAGGCGGCCCTTCGCATTTTTTGTCCCAGATTAGAGTACAGAATCGAAGTGACTGTTATAGGTTTCTTTACGAGCATCAGTGGTGGGATCCGAATTCGGTGTTAGATTCGATTCGCTCCAACGACCTGACAGGATGAAAAGACTGTTCGCTGTTCAGACGTTCAGGAGTTTGAACTGGAGCCTCGGGCGGGGTTTGAACCCGCGACCCTACGGGGCAAGTTTTTTTGCCTTTCCGCTTACGAGGCGGATGCTCTCCGGTGTAGGCGAACATCTACCAGGCTGAGCCACCGAGGCGCCGGCTCAGCGTGGGCCAGAACTTTGACTTAAAACTCCTACCATTCAGAGTCGAAGCTGGTTGGACCTAATGCCGGGAAAGTTGGGCGAGAGAGAAATCATCAGAATTCTAACAGAGATCTACGGCAAGGGCACTAGGTCTCCGCTGGGCTTCGCTGATGATGTCGCAGCCGTCCCGGTCACCGGCAAACGGTGGATGATTCTGAAGAGTGACATGCTTGTTGGGAGCACCGATGTTCCGCCTGGTATGAGTCTCTGGCAGGTGGGTAGGAAGGCTGTGGTGGCCACGGTCAGCGATTTTGCGGCGAAGGGTATCAGGCCAAGAGTTCTGATGGTTTCCTTGGGGTTGCCAGCGTCTCTTGGAAGAAAGGCCGTCATGGAAATTGGAACGGGCCTGAATAAAGGAGCCAGAGAGTATCAGTGCAAGATTGTCGGCGGGGACACAAACCAGAGTGACGATCTTGTTATCGACTGCACTGGGGCCGGCGAATGTGATCCAGGGACTCTTATCAGGAGAGATGGTGCGAGACCGGGTGACGTAGTGGCTGTCACGGGCGAATTCGGAAACTCCGCGGCGGGTCTCCGCTTACTTCTATCAAAGAAGAAGATGAACCGGTTGAAGGATGGGATCCTTACACGGACAGTATTCCTTCCCAGGGCCCGGCTCAGAGAAGGATTGATACTGGCAAGGACTGGAATGGCAACCAGCTCTATTGACTCCAGTGACGGCCTAGCTTGGAGTCTTCACGAACTCGCCCGTTCTAGCAGTGTGGGGATTCACTTGGAAACTGTTCCCATAGCCCCAGAGGCAAGAGAGTTTGGCGAGAGGAATGGGGTATCGCCATTGGAACTCGCGCTCTACGGCGGCGAGGAGTACGAGCTCGTGGTTACCGTTAGGAGAGAGGGTTTTGATAGGGTCAGGAGAAGAGTTCCTACGCTCATTCCAATCGGCCGGGTCCGTCGGGGCCCTCCCGCCGTCACCGGGAACGTCGAGGGAAAGACGGTAAGAGTGGAAGCGCGGGGCTGGGAGCACTTCAGAAAGAACGTGAATCGATTAGGCTAGCCTAGATTTATTAGGCTCTCCTAACTCCTTCCCGCTGAAGATTCTTACATTTATGTCAAGGTAGTTGCTGTTCCAGTGGCCCAGCTTGAGACGACTCAGCAGTACGGGTCAAGGAGCTTCTTTCGAAACTTTGCCGCGTACTTTGGACCCGCCCTTGTGGTCAGCGTAGCCTACATCGACCCTGGAAATTACGGCACCGACATCAGCGGCGGTGCCTCTTTCGGGTATAGCATGCTTTGGGTTGTCTGGATGGCCAGCATCATGGCCATGCTCCTCCAGTACCTCTCCGGCAAGGTGGGCATTGCCACAGGGCATTCGTTGCCAGAGCTGATTCGTTTGGACTTGAAGAAGCGCACGTATGTGATTCCCTACTGGTTGGCCTCGGAGGCCGCTGTTGCCATGACCGATCTTGCGGAGTTTCTGGGGACAGTTCTGGCTTTGAACCTGCTCTTCGGCATACCGCTTCTCTATGGGACCTTTCTCTCAGTGCTGGACGTGTTGCTGATCCTCGGTTTGACTGGTGGCAGGGTTCGTCGTCTGGAGTACTTCTTCATGGTCTTTGTGTCAATAATCGGTATAGGGTTCGTGTACGAGGTCTTTATCACGGGTCCCAGTCTCGGCCCGTTGGTCGCGGGCTCTGTTGTCCCCCAGCTAGGGTCTGTGGACCGTCTTCTGTTGGCTGTGGGGGTGATAGGGGCGACTGTGATGCCCCATGCTGTCTTTGTGCATTCCGCTCTCGCAAACGACAAGATTACCGATTCGCGGGTTGAGGTGAAACGGCGTGCGATGCGTTTTCACCGCTTGGAGAGCATCATTATGTTCACCTTTGCCGGTTTTGTTAACGCGGCGATAATGATAATGGCCGCGGCGGCCTTCTACGCTCATGGAAAGCAGGTTGCCACTATCGATGAGGCTTACAGGACCCTTAGTCCCCTCTTCGGACAAGCCGCTGCCGTCGTCTTCGGAATAACACTGCTGGCCTCAGGGCTTTCCTCTTCGACAACGGGAACCTTAGCAGGCCAGGCGATAATGGAAGGGATGTTGGGGAAGAAGATCAACCTGTGGGCCAGGAGAATAGTAACGAGGCTGATCAACACGATTCCCACCACGGTTGCGATTCTCAGTGGAGTTGAGCCTCTCCAGATTCTGGTCTACAGCCAGGTAGCCCTCAGTCTCATGCTTCCACTGCCTCTATTGCCGCTCTGGAAGTTTACCCGGGATAGGGACCTCATGGGTAGTTTTGTCAACAGGAAGATCACGACTGTAGTGTCGGGGGTCTTCATCCTGATGATAATCTCTCTTAACGCGGTCCTCCTCTACGTGAGTTTTGGCGGTAGAATCTGAGCTTGTTCCTCGCAATGGCCGTCAGTTCATAAGTCAGACTCGCTTCTTCGCGAGGTCGGATATGTCCTTCAAATCTGGGCGTGAGCTAGAGGTCGTCCTGCTAGTTCGGTCAGCAGACCCCCTATCGACCCTCCGGCGAATTGCTGATCTCCCGTCGGTGCGCGGATACCTCCTCAGGGCAGGACCCTCCAAGAGAATTCACGATGTCTACTTCGACACTCCTGAAGGCTCGCTTGGAGCTAGGAGGATGAATCTGAGAATCAGAGAGTGGGGAGGAAGCTACTGGATAACCTGGAAGCGCAGCCTGGGTCTGCTGGGTTGGAGGAGAAAAGAGCGTCGGGAATTGGAGCTTCCATGGTCCCGCGAGTCTCTCTCTAGAACAATCACCGAATTGGCCAAGAGCAAGATCATCTTGAACGAGCCTCCACAATTTGATCGTTTTCATCCCATTGAGACTGTGAAAGGTACCGGTCTGCGCGTCTTGCAGGACCGGGAAACAAGCCGGCTTGTCAGAAATGTTGTAAAGTCCACAGCTGACGGCGAGGTTCTCGTTGAGCTGGCTATTGATTCTGTGTTCTATCATTTCGAAAGTCAAGTTGTGGAACTCCACGAGCTGGAGGTGGAGGCGAAAGCGAAGAAGGGTAGAAAGATTCTGGAGGATGTGAAGGATGGTCTGTTGGACTTGTTTGGAGGGGAGCTTCACCCTTGGCGTTGGGGAAAGCTGGTCACGGGAGAGATGATTAGAAAAATGCTGGAAGGGGGCGTTCTTCAGGGCCTGCTCGACGGGTCCAGGCTGACCCCAGAAGCTGTAGAAAGGGTCACGAAAGCGCTGGAGACCCGGGAATTCTAGGCACTACGGGAGCGTGGCCACTAGACCTTCTTCGGGCCTCTGAGCGCCATGAACAGGTTCACGACGCCTAGAAGAACTCCCACGCCAGCTATTCCCGCAAAGACGGCTACGTAGGGTATTGGCTCTGTCACATATGGCGTTATTCTCTCGTGCACAAGGCTAGTGACTCCCCCAAGGCAGTCTGTCTTTGCCGTCCCTGAGAGTGTGTTGCATCTTGCAGTCTCGTCTAGGATAGTCGTCCCTCCAATGTAGCCCGCTATGCCGAGGAGTCCGGTGGTGGCCAGCGTTCCCGCCTCCATCAGCACCAGGTGAAGCCATGAGAGGAGGTTGTTGATGCTTCCATTGGTGAGTTTTGGCACAAGATAGTAGAGACCTCCGAAAGTGGCCGAGCCTAAGCAGCCTACAATGATGAATCCAAGAAAGCCTAGGTATCCCCATGTGCCGACTGAGCCTCCTGCGATGGTTCTGGAGATTCTTGTGTCGTAGAAGAGGGGGAATAGGAGCCAGATGAGCGCAAGTATGGCGTTGATCATGGACAGTGTGACGAAACGTTTTGCCCATGTTTCGAACAGTTTCGTTGTTTGCATGAACTTTCCTCAGCGGAAGGTTGCGTTCTTAAGATGAACGGTTCTCCTGTGCGGAAAACGTTTCTGGGCGCGTTTCCTAGGCGTAGCGGGCCCGGCGGGATTTGAACCCGCGACCTTCGGCTCTCCACGCGTAGGGCTAGAGGGCCGACGCTACTGTCCAGCTGAGCTACGGGCCCAATCGCCGACTGGACCCTTCCTGTGTAAAATGCCTTCTGCAGACCCTAGGGTAGAGAATTGAAAAGAGGGTGGAAACGGAGGGTTCTGCCGCCCGCTACTTTTTCGCTTCTAAACGTCTAATGTTGGACCAGGTCATAGCGAGGAAAGCGGTAGCGATGACTAGCACAAAGAGAGTTGCGATTGGAATTGCCATGGACACGAGGGAAGGAGGTGTGTACGTGGCCTGAGCCATGAAGATGTTAGTGTCCCTGTCCACCGTGTACCTTGGCGGGTTTCCAGTGGTTCCCACAATTATGCAATCAGCGTACAAGCCGTATCTTGGTCCGTTGCTGCCTGGGCAGTTAGACGCCCCTCCCCCTCCATACCAGCTTGGCGTAGAGAAGGAAATCTGCTCTGTGAGGACATTGTTGCCGCTGGCTGAGCTACCGAGGGCTTTCCAGGAAATATAATCGATTGTTACATTAGCTCCGGTAGGCCATTTGCCGTCAACGAGTTGTGCCCATGGAAAATAGACTGTGATGTTCCGGATTTCGAGTGTGTCGGTGGGGTTCTCGTTAACTATGTTTACGATTAGGTTGCCCGATTCGCCCGGAATGTACGAGGGACGATCTGCGCGTGCTGAAATGCTCTGTGCTTGGACTGGCTGTGCTATTGCAAGCGTTAGCGCGAGTAGAGCCACTATGACTGAGGTGACGATTTTCATTGTCATAAGGCAGCCCGCTCTCGTTAATCACTAAAAGATGTCTTGTTACCCCCGACACAGACGGTTAGTTGCAGCGAGAGTCCGCGGAAAGCTTGATACGTTGTTCTGGTTAGGCTCGCTTCGGGGGCTGGTCGTCTAAGACGCGTTACGGCGTCGGCGAAGCCTGGTTAGGACGTCGCCCTGACACGGCGAAGGTCGCAGGTTCGAATCCTGCCCAGCCCATTTTTCGGTCATTTGTTGTATTTTCCGCCTGGGTTGGAGGATGGTATGATTTGGCCTGTCTTCAGAAACGGGTCGTCGGGTCCTAGTATGTATCCGTCGTTGTCGCAGAAGTAGATGTTCCGGCGTCGCAGCCATCTCATGTTTGTTCCGCAGCGGGGACATTTGACCTCGGCCATACTGGTCCCTCCCCCTCGCCCACGGCTCTAAGTTAGACGATTCGCATTCTGTTGATTTTCTTGTTCTGCCAGGAATATCGCCGGAGTGTCGGGATTGCTCCGAACCCGCAGGCTGCACATCGTTTCTTGCGTTTGTGGTAGGAGTGGCGGCCGCACCGTCGGCAGCGTATGTGGGTTGGTTTGCCGCCGGCTTTTCCGAAGCTGGTTGTTCCCTTAGTCACGTGCAGCTCACAGAGCTGGGCGAGCGGAAGGCATGAAAGATAAAGGTTGCATTCAACGGGCGGGCTGAGCGAGGTGGGTTCGTAGCTCTTTCAGGACCCTTTCTGTCTCTTCTAGGGTCCTTGAGGAATCGTTCGTAGGCTCGTCATGGAACGCAGTTGGAGGGTCTTCGCCTGCAAGGGTCTTGAACTCCTTGGCCCATTCCGGAGGAATCTCGTTGCTAGGTTTGAGGCCAGCTAGGGTGGCGAACGCCACAGCCCAGACCCGTGGAACGTTGGCGAGGGTGTAGCCTCCTCCGCCGAAGAGGAGGAACCGGCCGTTGCACAGCTCATGTGCGAGGCGGTGCACTTCCCCTACAACCTCATGGTAGGCGTTGGTGGATAATCGAAGTTGGGCTAAGCGGTCGTCAAAATGCCCATCAGCACCGCACTGAACGAGGATGATCTCAGGCCGGAACTTCCTGACTAGGTTCGGGACCAGTTGTCGAAACGCGTTAAGGTAGGCTTGGTCTCCGGTCTCTGGCAAGAGGGGGACGTTGACCTTGAGGCCTTTGGCTTCTCCCTCTCCTGTTTCGTCCGAAAAGCCTGTTCCTGGGAAGAGAAATCTTCCGCTCTCGTGGAAGTCTATGTCAAGAACGGACGGGTCCTCGTAGAATCCGTACATGACACCGTCGCCGTGATGGGCGTCAATGTCCAGGTAGAGCAGACGCTTTACATTGTGCTTAGTTTTCAGATAGCTTATGGCGACGGCAGGGTCGTTGAATATGCAGAAGCCTGAGGCTCGGTCCGGATGGGCGTGGTGTAGGCCGCCGGAGGGGTTGAAGGCGTGGGAGAACTTTCCGCTCATTATCAGGTCGCAGGCTTTGAGGGAGGCTCCGACGACGAGGCTTGTGGCTTCATAGCAGCCTTTGAAGGCGGGCGTGTCTCCCATGTCCAATAGCCCGGACCCTTTCTCGCTGTACTTTTCCACCAGCCTCACGTAGGCGTCTTCGTGGAAGAGCAGAATCTCGTCTCGCGAGGCCAGGCGAGGCTCCACAACTTCCACGGTGTCGCGTTCAAGCAGGCCCTTGGACTTCAGCAGGTCATAGGTGAGCTTGACCCTCACGGGGCGAAGGGGATGGGAGGGTCCCAGGTTGTATTCTAGGAATCTGTCGCTGTAGAGGAGAGCGGGCTTCCCTGACATGGTTTGGAAAAGCGTCTCGAGCTACTCTACTCTCGCATGAGCTATAGGCGATTTCTCGTAGAGCCTCACAGACTTGATGTTTGCGAATTCGAGCAGGCCGTACCGGGAGAGTTCTCGTCCGAACCCGCTCTTCTTCACACCCCCAAAGGGCATTCTCGGGTCCGAAACAACAACATTGTTGACAGAGACCAGGCCCGTTGCGATCTGACGTGCAACCTTCTCGGCTCTGCGGATGTCCTGTCCCCAGACGCTCGCTCCAAGGCCGAACTCGCTCATGTTCGCATACTTCACAGCCTCCTCGTCGTCTTTGACCACCATGACAGGGGCCACGGGTCCGAAAGTCTCTTCTTTCATCATCCGCATTCCAGGATTAACGTTTGTGAGAATGGTAGGTGCGTAGAAGAATCCCCTACGATTCAGCCTTTCCCCGCCCAGCTCTACGTTTGCACCCGCCTTCACCGAGTCTCTGATCTGGCCGTCCAAGACCTTTAGAGCCTCCTCCCGGACCAAGGGTCCAATATCTGTCTCAGAGTGCAACGGGTCCCCGACAATCAGCGATCTGGTCTTCTTCACGAAATGGTCCAAGAACTCGTCCGCTATCTTCTTTGCAACGAAGAATCGTTTGCTTGCTATGCAACTCTGGCCGCAGTTTATGAAGCGTCCCGCCACAGCACCCGAAGACGCGGCCTCAACATCTGCATCATCCAAAACCACAAACGGGTCGCTTCCGCCAAGCTCCAAGACCAGCTTCCTCAGGTGTTTGCCGGCTAGTTCTGCGACGCTTCGCCCGGCGGAGACGCTTCCTGTGAAGGATATGCCTGCAGTGTCCGCTTCTATCAGGTAGTTGGAGACTTCAGCGCTTCCCAATACAGTGTTGAAGCATCCGGGCGGGAGTCCTGTGGACTCGAGGGCTTCCTGAAGCGCCAGTCCGGATTGTGGAGTGACGCTTGACGGTTTGAATACGACGGTATTGCCGGCCATGAGTGCTGGGGTTGCGAACCGGACGCACTGCCACAGGGGAAAGTTCCAGGGCATTATGGAGGCGATAACGCCGAGAGGCTCAAAGGCCACATAACTGTCAGTCGCATCTGTCTTCGCAGTCTCGGGTCCTAGGAATTTCTCTCCATTCTCAGCGTAGTATTCTAGTGCCCAGGCGCACTTGAGAACTTCCGAGACCGATTCGCGAATTGTCTTGCCCATTTCGAGGGTTACGAGCCGGCCCAGCTTCTCCTTTCGTGCTCGGAGGGTCTTGGCCGTTCTTTCCAAGTAGACTGCTCGTCTTGACGGTGGGAGTTCTCGCCATTTCTCGAAAGCCTTCCTGGCCTGCTCGACAGTCTTCTTCACATCACTCTTTGTGGCGGCCTTGAATTTGCGGAGAACCTTGCCCGTGGCAGGGTTTACTGTCTGGAACCATCCGGACTGTCTCTTGGACAAGAAACATACCTTGCAGTGCCCGCGTCGATCAATCCTATAAGATCAACAACCGGGTGAGCTGTAGAACATCGGACCCAGGCCTGTCGGTCCTGTTGAAGTAGCGCTGATTGGTGCCTGGTTTGGGAAGGGGGCGGCTAGAACGGGCTCATTTGTCGTTGCGAGTTGGAGTCTTTAGCGCGAAGTATCGCATGGCGAAGTAGAAGGCGACCCCCGCGAACAATACGGTTGTGACTATGAAAAGATACTGAAGGGTCACCGCTGACTGATACTGGAGGGACTGGACGTAGAGGGGCCTGGTCGCCGCCATGTTGTCCTGCCTAGAGCCGCTCCACGATCCCGGGTTCACCAGCTCGTTGAAGGTGACACGGATCGAAGGAACGAAGTATCCTGACGCGATATCAGATGGCAGACTGAACTTGATGTTGATGGACTGTGAGAGGGTGCTATCTGTTACGTTCATGGACAGCCCTGATACTATGAAATCTTGGACGTAGACCCGGCCGTCTTGGTAGAAGTAGTTGAACGACAGGTCGACGGAGGTGATTCTGATGAGGGCGCCCTCATCGTTGAAGAAGACCAGGGTTGAAGTTCCTTGATCCCCAGCGTTGTAAGATGATTTATCAAGGCTAAAGCTGTTGAGGGTGACCGCTGAAGCCGATGGCAACAGGACTACGAGCGCCATCACCAGTGCTACAGGAACCGCAAAGTATCGCTCGAGCACGGTTGTACTACCTCGGTGCAGGAGAGGGCCCGGCCACGATGAATTGGGTCTGATTGTACTGAGAGTCGTCCTCTACGGTAACACTGGTTGAGACCTGAGACAACGGTCCCAAGCCGGGGTGCGCCTGGGTCCGGGGGAGACAAGAACCGCAGCTTGCTGGAAATGGTGGACCGGGCGGGATTTGAACCCGCGACCCTACAGGGCACTGTTGTGCCTTTCCGCATTTCGGGTTCGAACAGACCTGCCAAGCGGACGATCTTCGGCCAGCATCCGCGTGCTGTATACCAGGCTGATCTACCGGCCCACAAGAAAACGCGAAGCCACGAAAGGGGGTTAAAGTGGTTTGCTCTCGGCCTTTGCCAAATCGCGGGCGGAAGAGGCCAGATGGTTTCGTTTCAGCAGAAATCCCGTTGTTAGGCATAGGCCTGAGAAGATTGTTGCGCCGAGGTAGAACACCGCTTGCACTCCTCCGAACTCCGCAGCGAATCCTGCCAGGACGTTGCCTATGGCTATTCCAGCACTCAGCATCAGGCTGTAGAGGCCCATGGCTGAGCCTCGAAAGTCCCGGGCCGCTTTGGCCCCCACGAAAGCTAGTATTGAGGGGACGAGGGCTGAGCCGAGGAAGAAGAAGATTCCAGCGACGACACCGGTCGGGCCAATCTGCATCAGGGACTCGTTCCAGGGTGTGCCGCGTGGAATTGCGATTAGTCTGTCGAACATGTTGGGGAAGAGGAGTAGAAAGCCCAGTTCTCCGAAAGCTCCGATCATGATGGTTTTGGTTCTTCCGATCTTGTCGGAGAGCCTTCCGAACATCAGCGCTCCCGCTCCTAGAACCACCAGCCCTAGGGTTATGATGGCTGCAGAGTTTGAGAGCGTAGTTCCCGAGTTCTGAGCTAGTTTAGGCAGGAAGAAGTAGAATCCTACTATGATGGTCAGGGAGAACCAGACTGGGAATATGGCTGACACGTCCCCTGTGAGGTTCTCTAGCATCTCTGACAATGTCTTCCTTCCCTGGTATGCGTGAGGCGGCTCTCTGAGAGTAAGGAAGATGAATGCTGTTGCGACTGCAAAGATCCCTGCAACTATCTGGAAGACGGTTCCCAAGGATGCCTGGAACATGGTCTCCATCACTGTTCCGAATATGATGCCCACGCCGTAGCCTGCGAGGTTGGCTAGGTCGAAGGCTCCCATGCCCGCACCTCGGTTCTCCACCACGGTAAGGTCGGTGATCATGGTCAGGGAGGAGATTGTCACCATGGCGGCGGAGAGCCCCATCAGCGCGTGCGCTCCTCCGACCAGGGGGATGTTGGTGCGGGTGAAGCTGATGGAAAGCGTCAGCACCGTGATCGAGGCCATTCCCGCAAGAAAGGCTCTCCTTCGTCCTCTTCGGTCGACCCAGGCTCCTACTGGGAGGGCTGAGACTCCTTCAAGGGCCGGGTAGAGGGCTAGGATGACACCGGACAACGCAGCGGATATAGGCAGCCCATCGGAACCGAGAATGTAGATGGGGAAGATTATCAGGATGGTTCCGAAGCCGATGCGTGTGAGGAAGACTGCGACGTAGAGAAGCGAAAGTGTTTCGATCCTCGCAAGCCAATTGGGCCCGTTGCCGTTGTTGGTGGAATTGGAGGTCAACTGATGGTTCTGGTCCTAGGTGTGGTTTTCACGCGCCTGGGAACGGTTATGGATTAGCCTTTCTTGAACGCGGCCTTATCGGCTTATCGTCCCCGGGACCCGGGAAACTCTTATCTTGTCTCTAAGGGCGGGGCTGGTCCGGTGCAGGGCAGAAGCGCCGAGGTAGCTCAGCCTGACCCATCAAGGGGGCTAGGGAGAGCACCCGGCTGAAGATGAATCTCAGCCACCGGGCTGACGGTCGTATCGGGACCGGCCCAGTCGCAGGTTCAAATCCTGCCCTCGGCACCACACCCCAAGTTCAAATCGAACTGGCCCCTTCGATTCTCGCTGGTCCACATCTAGGAGCTTGACCACTGATATACGGCCTCCTTAGGGTCTCAGGATCGTGGATTCTGAATGCACAGAACACGGTCCGATTGTAGAGCAGGTCGCAAAGTCTCAATTATCCAACGGTGTTGGGGAGGTATATGTCCAATTCGGGATCAGCAACAGGAGAGTGCCCGTTTTGTGACGTTTCTCGTATGGAAGCGCTGGTCTACAATGACGATGCGTGTTATGCAGTAATTAGCAGGAGACCCATCAACAAATACCACATTCTCGTAATTCCCAGACAACATTACGAGAGCTTCGTTGCGCTACCGGACGAAGTAGCCTCTCACATATTTCTAGTCGCAAAGCGATTGTCCGCTGCGGTTCGGAAAGTCTGCAACCCGGATGCAATAACCCATGCTTCTGACGATGACGTTACAGGTAAAGGGTTCAACCTTGTCTCCCATTACAAGCTTCACATAATTCCGAGATATGCCTCAGACAAGGTTAGGGTTAGCTGGCACCGCGAAAGAGACCCTGGACCCAAGAGGCGGTCAAAATACGCTGCAGAAGTCAAGACTGGTCTTACGACTGGACACTCTTAGGAATCGCTGGGGCATTCACAGGTTCAAATCCTGACGCTGGCTGGCTGTAATGTGAGGACAAGCTACGTGACCCGTGAGGCTGAGTCTAGATCCTTGCCAAGCCTGGCGGATATTGTTGCTGCTCAGGAGAGGATCAGAGGCGTTGCAACCAGGACTCCGCTGGTCGAGTCCCCTTCTCTCTCCAAGAGGTTTGGGCGTCGGGTCTATCTCAAGCTTGAATGTTTTCAACCGATTCGAGTCTTCAAGATCAGAGGCGCTTACAACAAGATCTCGCAGATGGACGAGAAGAGTGTAGTCGCCGTTTCTTCGGGCAACCATGGCTTGGCGGTGGCCTACGTTTCCCGCCTCTTGGGAAAGAAGTGTACGGTCATACTGCCAGAGACAGCGGTGCAGGAGAAGGTCGAAGCGATCCTCGAGTTCGGTGGCGAAACTGTCAAGTTCGGGAAATACCACCGGGACCGGGAAGCCAAGGCCCAGGAGATTGTTCGGAAGACGGGGGCGGTGCTGGTGCACCCGTTCAATGACCGGGACATAATCGCGGGAACCGGGACCTGTGGGTTGGAGATAGCAGACCAGCTTCAGGATGCTGATTCTGTTATTGTTCCGGTTGGGGGAGGCGGCTTGATCTCTGGAATCGCGCTTTCCATCAAATCTGTTTGTCCCTCGACGAAGGTTTTCGGAGTGGAACCGGAAGGAGCGGCAAAGATGACAGCAACTCTGAAAGCGGGAAATCCGGTGGACCTCGACTCTCCCAAGTCAATAGCGGACGGTCTCATTCCCTCCTCGGTTGGAGACCTGACCCTGGAGGCTTGCAGGAAGTATGTGGACGGAATGTTCACAGTCTCTGATGACAAGATTATTCGGGCGATGAGGATGTTGATTCGGGAAGCTCACATATTCCCTGAGCCCTCGGGCGCGGCATCTGCGGCAGTGCTTCTACAAGAAGCGAATCTGGAGAGGCTGGGAGACAGGGTGGTCTTGGTGATTTCGGGTGGCAATGTGTCGTTGAACTTGCTGGCCAAAACGCTGGCCTAGCAGCTCCCTAGTGCTGATTCCCCTTGAGGACCCGTAGAGCGTTCAGTGTGACCCACGGATTCGGGCTACCTATCGACCCCAGACTGTAAATGCTCGGGACATCCGCGATTCCTTGGCCCGTGATACGCTTCCACTCCCCAATAATCGGGTCCTTTACCAGGTTGCCTCTAATTGACTCGAGAAAGGTCGATTCCATTGGCCATGTGCCGTCTGGCAGACGTTTACTCAACATTAGCTCTAGAGCGTCCTTTGTCCTCTCGTCTTGTCCGTGGCCAAGGTCGGTCAGGACCCTGAGTCCGTGAAGTATGTCGTAGAAGTAGAAAAGTGGAAAGTGTAGCTTGGTCCATTCTTGGTCTATCACTCGTCCGTCCTTGTCGCTTTTGTAGACCCGGTGCATCAGCAGGAACTCGCATCCGCGAGCTACCGCCTCCTTTCCGCCTCTGGGCCAGTGGCTGGGGTCTAATGCTGAGAAGGCCCATAATGGTTCGATGGTGGACATGAAGGAGCTGTGGTGGACCTCCTTGCCCCACGGCCCTGGTTCACAGTTCCAGCCGCCGTCGGGAAGCCGGGTTCGGATAAGCCAGTCGAACATTTCATGGACCCGAGGGTCGTCTCCGTATCCGTACTGGACTAGGGTCCGCGCCATGTTGCCGGTCACGCAGGGCTCCCAGAGCAAACGATAGCCGGTCAGGTCGCCTTCGGGATAATCGGGTGGAGGCCAAGACTGGTCTTGGTTCGTCGCTGTTTTGAGGTAGTATTCGCAAGCGGAACGTATGCCGGGATGGTCGCCTGGCATGCCCATTTCGGCGAGGAGGATTAGCGGCCAGACTGTGGCCCGCCATTTTGGCCAGTAGCAGTCTTCGGGTTCGCCCCAGTAGCCGTCGGGATGCTGTTCTTTCAACAGGTCCGCGACGGGTCCATACGTCGCGATCTTGTTCCGGCAGGATGTTACCTCTAGCTCGTTTTCCGGTCTGTCAAGCAGGTCGCGGAGGGTCCAGTAGCGGATTCCGGGATGGTCTTGGCTGAGGAGCCATTTGACGGTTTTTTCCTGAATGGCCGGGTCCGTTGCTTGAAGCATGGGAGCAGGTAGCTACGGGTTGCATGTATAGCTATTTCAGGCGGGCCACGGCCGTCGGGATTCGGATTCGCCTGGCGACGCTCAGCCCGAAAAGCCCGCCTGCCGCACCTACTATAGGGTCGCCCACCAAGGCCAGCGGCCAGACGATGGCCGGAATCGGGAGTCCGCTAGCCTCGAGCGCCAGGAGGCCAACTATGGCCATGACGAGGTTACCGAGTGCGGCTGCTATTGTGATGTGTGTTCGTGACATTGAATTGACGCGTTTCATTCGTGTGAAGTAGAGGTAGAGGTCGAAAACCAGCCCGTTGGCTACGAGGGAAGCGGCGATGTGCTGCGCGGCCGGTGCGGGAGTCCCGAAGAATATCAAGCCTGTCACGGCCCCTAGAAGGGTGGCTGTTCCAGGCTTTTCGACGATTACGGCGAGTACTGCGAATAGGACGGCGATAAGGAAGAAAAGGTCCAGCGATCGTGTGAACTGGCGAAAGAAGACGCTTGACACGTAGCCGTAGCCGATGTAGATGGCGGCGAACCCAGACACGAGCACGAGGTCCCTGCTACGGAACAATCCAACCCGACCCAATCCAAACTTGAGCGTTTTAAGGTAGCGTATGGGCCCTTACGCGATTAGCACCTGTACAGAAGTGATCGTGGATTGCCAGTGTTCTACGTCGACGGGCAGAGCATGGGAAACGAGCAGAGGGCGATTCCTCGAAAGGCGAGAATAGCGGTTGTCTATCAATGGTCGTCCAAGCCGGAGGAGTCAAAGGTGTTCTGGCGGGATGTCGGGGATAAGACCAACAATGAAGCTGAGTACCTTGCCCTTCTGAACGCGCTATCCTACATATCGACCAACCTGGCGGAGAAAGGTAGCGGGACAGTCCCAAAGAGAATCGGGACGATTACTATCTTCTCCGACTCGGAGCTCATGGTGAAACAGATGAAGGGAGAGTATGAGGTCAGGGAACCGAGGCTCAAGGAACTCAAAGAGGAGGCGAGCATGTTAATGGAGAGAATGGGGTCCATTGAGTTGAAAAATGTCAGGCGAGAGATGAACTATGCCGGGCGGTGGCTGGAGGGACTATGGAAGGGCGGGTCCGTCCAGAAACTGTGAGTGTTTTTCTCCGAGCGCTACCACCATCAATCCATTGTCCCATGCTTATATCCAGCAAATGGTCAAAGTCGCCTGAATCAAAATGTCTACAACTGTCACAACCAAGAGACCTTCCAGAGTCTTGGAAACGGAAGCAGCGGACCCGACGAGGGCGGGTGAGCACTTCCGCTCGAAGTTGGCATTTGAAACGGACCCGTCCGATATCTACACTGACGTTCAGAACGGGGAGACTGGTTTCATTGTTATCGACGCTAGGTCGCCCGAGTCTTATGCTAGAGGTCATGTTCCCGGCTCCATCAATCTACCCTATCGGACCATCAACGCTCAAACGACGACTGGGCTCTCCAAGGACAAGGTCATCGTCACCTACTGTGCAGGAGTGTTCTGTAACGCTTCAACAAAGGCCGCCGCCAAGCTTAGTGCTCTGGGCTTTAGGGTCAAGGAGATGCTTGATGGCTTGGAGGGCTGGCAGCAGGAAGGATACCCCATCGATACGGGAAGCGGGCCGATGACCGTCCAGACGGCCCCCAAGGCCTAGCACTCCAACAGCAAACAATTAGACCCAGCTAGAAAATGGGTCGACAACCCACTGAACGGTCTGGAAACCGACTTCACGAAATCCTCCGCGTAGACATTCACTTGTATCTCGCGATGGCCTATGTCAACGGGGTGAGTGGTAGCCGAGTCTCGGTCAGAGTCTCCGGAATCTGCTCAATCCACTCCTGCGCATACTTTCTTTCCAGCTTTCTCACTATGGCCTCCTCAGCATACCGCGAGTAGTTTCTTGTCTCGAATTTCACATGAAGCAACTCATGAATCAGCGTGGATACGGCGGAGAGGAGGATGTCCCGGAGCAGCTTTCTCTGCGTCGAGGAGAGCTGTTCTGGTGGTGTCCTGAAGAGGCTGAAACCCTCCTGGCGGACCCAGTTCCTCTTCACCTTCAGCGGGTATATGCTGATCTGTGCTGTGTCGTGGTTGTAGCTTCCGTGCAGAACGTTTCTCGGGCGGCCTCTGAGAGGTCGTGCGGGGAAGACCATTACCCGCAGGTCAACGGCCTTGGTGATTTGTATGTTCTCGATTTCCATGAGATGGCGCAGTCTCTCGTCGACTTCCGGGCCGTTAAAGAGGCGCAGGACAAAGTTTGCGTAGCCGAAGAAGAATTCTCGTTCCTTGCGGGTATACTTCGCCACCAGGTCTTCTGGCGGGTTTGCCATCCGAGCACTGATTTCCAGCGACGATCACTCTCTATGGGGTTCACGAGCTACGAGTCTGTAGAGGGACCAGGGCCGTGTCGGGGCTTGGGTCTAAAAGGCTCGAATGATAAGCCGTAGAGACAGGCGTAACGCAATGCAACTGGTCCCTCATTCGACGGTTAAGCTGAACAACGGCGTCGAGATTCCACATCTAGGCCTTGGAGTTTACCAGTCTCCGCCAGGGAAAACGACCCAGGATGCTGTTAGGTATGCTTTGGAGTGCGGCTATCGTCTGGTTGATACCGCTCGCATCTACGGAAACGAGGGAGATGTTGGGATGATTGTTCGCGAGAGCGGACTGGCCCGGGACCAGGTATTCGTGACTACGAAGCTGTGGAACAGCGACCACGGATACGATCCCACCATTCGGGCTTGTGAGGAAAGCCTTCGCCGTCTTGGATTGAGCTACCTGGACCTCTACCTTATTCACTGGCCCGTCCCCGGGGCACGGAAGGAAACCTGGAAAGCCATGACCCAGCTGGTGAAGGACGGCAAGTGCCGGGCTATCGGTGTCAGTAACTACGCCACACGCCATCTTGAAGAGCTCCTCGCTAACTCTGATGTCGTCCCTGCTGTCAACCAGGTGGAGTTTCACCCGTTCCTCTACCAGCGGGAACTCCTCGAATACTGCCAGAGACACCAGATTCAGCTCGAAGCTTACAGTCCTCTGACTCGGGGAGAGCGCTTGAACCATCCGACGGTTCTCGATGTTGCGAAGAGACATGGACGGGCTCCGGCCCAGGTTCTGATTCGGTGGTCGTTGCAGCATTCCGTGGTGGCGATTCCGAAGTCGGTTCGAAAAGAACGGATCCTGGAGAACAGCAGAGTGTTTGACTTCGTCCTCACCGCTGACGACATGAAGGTTCTCGACTCTCTCAACGAAGACTTCCGGACCTGCTGGGACCCCACAGACCTCGCATAAAGCCAAATCCTCACATTCCTCGGAAATCTCGGAGGTTTGCGGAGTCGCGAGGCCAAGCTCGACGCTTAGACTTCACAATCAGAAGAGCAACAAAGCGTGACATTCCAAAACTCGTCGAACTTGCCGATGCGCTTCTTCCAGGTGAAGCCTCTCCTACTAGGAGATTGCGGGTCCTGGCAGGTAGCATGAGGGACCCGAGCTATGATATTCTCGTCGCGATAGCGGGGCGAGCGATTGCTGGGCTTGTCGACCTCTGGACATTTCCCGACTTTGGAGAAGGAGCGAACATGTCCATAATCCAGAACCTTGTTGTCGCCTCTAGGTTCAGACGCAGAGGAATTGCGGATGCTCTTGTGAAGCGCGTCGTGAAGCTTGCCAAGAAGCGCAGAGCCAAGTAAATCCACGTCTCTACTACCATGAGGAACAAGAAGGCGATT